>JAKADE010000118.1 GCA_021820785.1 Pseudomonadota bacterium | reverse complement strand
CTGGTCAGTCAGGGCGTGATCCAGAACTTCAGCCGCTACCAGCACGTGACGCTGCTGCAGCCGGTGACCTACCAGCAGCCGCAGCTGAACGGCGCCGGACAGCCACTCACCACGGCGGCCGGCCTGCCGGTGCTGCAAACGCTCACCGCCCGCACCCAGACGCTGCCGATGGGGCCGGTGGCCTCGCAGGAGGCGATCAAGGAGCTCGGCACGAACGGCGGCGGGTTCTTCAATGCGAACTCGGCCCATCCGTTCGAGAATCCCAATGCGTGGAGCAACCTGCTCGAGATGCTCGCGATCGTGCTGATCCCCGCGGCCCTGACCTACACCTTCGGCGTCATGGTCGGGGATACCCGCCAGGGCTGGGCGGTGCTGGCGGCCATGGTGATCATGTTCATCGGACTCTATGCGGTGTGCAATCACAGCGAGCAGCGCGGCAACCCGCAACTCGCCGCCCTCGGAGTGAATCAGACGCCGAACTCCCAGCAGAGTGGTGGCAACATGGAAGGCAAGGAAGTGCGGTTCGGCATTGCCGGCTCGACGCTGTTTGCCACCCTGGCAACCGTCACCTCTACCGGTGCGGTGAACTCGATGCACGACTCCTACCTGCCGCTCGGCGGCATGGTGCCGCTGCTCGACATGATGCTCGGCGAGGTGGTGTTCGGCGGGGTCGGCTCGGGCCTCTATTCGATGCTCATCTTCGCCATCATCGGGGTGTTCATCGCCGGACTGATGATCGGGCGCACACCGGAGTACCTGGGCAAGAAGATCGAAGCGTTCGAGATGAAGATGAGCGCCATAGCGATTCTCGTCATGCCGTTCATCGTGCTCACCGGTACGGCGATCGCGGTCAGCGTGGCGGCCGGCCGGGCTGGCGTGGCCAATCCGGGCCCGCACGGATTTTCCGAGATCCTCTACGCGTTCACCTCGGCTGGCAACAACAACGGCAGCGCCTTCGCCGGCCTCGGTGCCGACACGCCGTTTTACAACATCGCGCTCGGTATCGTGGTCTGGCTCGGCCGCTTCTGGCCGATCGTGGCGGTGCTTGCGGTCGCCGGTTCGCTCGCGGCCAAGAAGCGCATTCCGGTCTCTGCCGGAACCATGCCGACGCATGGGCCGACGTTCATCGCCTTGCTGATCGGCACGGTGCTGCTGGTCGGTGCGCTCACATTCGTGCCGGCGCTCGCGCTCGGGCCGATCGTCGAGCACCTGATGCTCTGGAGTCATTGACATGCGCCGCAAGCTCTCGATGTTCGATCGCTCGCTGCTGAAGCCCGCCGTCCTCGATGCGCTGCGCAAGCTGGATCCGCGCGTGCAGTGGCGCAATCCGGTCATGTTCGTCGTCTATCTCGGCAGCCTGCTCACCACCGGATTGTGGGTGCAGGCGCTCGACGGCCACGGTGAGGCGCCAGCCTGGTTCATCTTCAGTGTCGCGGTGTGGCTGTGGTTCACCGTGCTGTTCGCGAATTTCGCCGAGGCGCTCGCCGAGGGCCGCAGCAAGGCGCAGGCCGCGAGCCTCAAGGGGCTGAAGCAGACCGTGGCGGCCAAGCGCCTGGCGGATCCGGCCGACCGCACGCAGGTCACGGGCGTGCGTGCCGACGCGTTGCGCAAGGGGGATGTCGTACTGGTCGAGGCCGGAGACTTCATTCCCGGCGACGGCGAGGTCATCGAGGGGGCCGCCTCGGTCGATGAGAGCGCCATCACGGGAGAGTCCGCGCCGGTGATCCGCGAATCCGGCGGTGACTTCTCTTCAGTCACCGGCGGCACACGCGTGCTGTCCGACTGGATCGTCGTGCGCATCTCGGTCAACCCCGGAGAGACGTTCATCGATCGCATGATCGCAATGGTCGAGAGCGCCAAGCGGCAGAAGACGCCGAACGAGATTGCGCTCACGATTCTGCTCGTGGCGCTCACCCTGGTGTTCCTGCTCGCTACCGCGACGCTGCTGCCGTTCTCGCAATACAGCGTTGCGGTGACCCGGCTCGGCAGTCCAGTGACCATCACCGCGCTGATTGCGCTGCTGGTGTGCCTGATTCCGACCACGATTGGCGGACTGCTCTCGGCGATCGGCGTGGCCGGCATGAGCCGCATGATGCAGGCGAACGTGATCGCGACGTCGGGCCGTGCAGTCGAAGCCGCCGGCGACGTCGACGTGCTGCTGCTCGACAAGACCGGCACCATCACCCTGGGCAACCGCCAGGCCGCTGCATTCATCCCGGCCGCCGGCGTCAGCGAGGAGGAGCTCGCCGGGGCCGCACAGCTCGCCTCGCTCGCCGATGAGACGCCCGAGGGGCGCAGCATCGTGGTACTCGCCAAGCAGCGCTTCCAGTTGCGCGAGCGTGATCTCTCGGCACTGCATGGCACGTTCGTTCCCTTCTCGGCACATACCCGCATGAGCGGCGTCGACATCGGGGAGCGTCAGGTGCGCAAGGGCGCGGTCGATGCCATCCGCAAGCACATCGAGGCGGCTGGCCAGATCTTTCCCAAGGCGCTGCTCAACACGGTGCAAGAGGTGGCGCGCCGGGGCAGCACGCCTTTGCTGGTGAGCGACGGGCCGCGCGTGCTCGGGGTGATCGAGCTGAAGGACATCGTCAAGGGCGGCATCAAGGAGCGCTTCGGAGAGCTGCGCCGGATGGGCATCAAGACCATTATGATCACCGGCGACAATCCGCTCACCGCCGCCGCGATCGCCGCGGAAGCGGGCGTGGATGACTTCCTCGCCGAGGCGACCCCGGAGGCGAAGCTCAATCTCATCCGCGCCCACCAGACCGAGGGTCGTCTGGTGGCCATGACCGGCGACGGTACCAACGATGCGCCGGCGCTTGCCCAGGCCGACGTGGCCGTGGCGATGAACTCCGGCACCCAGGCCGCCAAGGAAGCGGGCAACATGGTCGATCTGGACTCGAACCCGACCAAGCTCATCGAGGTCGTGGAAACGGGCAAGCAGATGCTGATGACACGCGGGTCACTGACGACCTTCAGCATCGCCAACGACATCGCCAAGTACTTCGCCATCATTCCGGCGGCGTTCGCCACCACGTATCCGCAGCTCAATGCGCTCAACATCATGCACCTGACGAGCCCGTTCTCGGCGATCCTCTCGGCCGTGATCTTCAATGCGCTCATCATCATCGTACTCATTCCGCTCGCCCTGAAAGGCGTTCGGTACCGTCCGCTCGGCGCCGGCACGCTGCTGCGGCGCAACCTGCTCATCTACGGCCTCGGCGGGATCATCGTGCCGTTCATCGGCATCAAGCTGATCGACATGGGTCTGACGCTGCTGCATCTGACCTGAGAGAGACATCATGAAGACGATCTTTCGTCCCGCGCTCACACTGCTGCTGGTGCTGACGGTGATCACCGGGGTGATTTACCCGCTGGTGGTCACGGGGGTGGCGCAGGTGGCGTTTCCGGTTCAGGCCAACGGCAGCCTGATCAGGCGCGACGGAACGCCGGTCGGCTCGCGCCTGATCGGCCAGCCGTTCAGCGCGCCGCGGTATTTCTGGAGCCGGCCGTCCGCCACCAGCCCGCAGCCCTACAACGGCCTCGCCTCGGGGGGCTCGAATCTCGGCCCGACGAACCCGGCGCTGATCGCCGCCGTCAAGGCGCGCATCGCCGCACTGCGTGCCGCCGACCCGGACAATCGCGCGCCCATCCCGGTTGACCTGGTCACGGCCTCGGGCAGCGGGCTCGACCCGGACATCAGCCTGGCGGCCGCGTACTACCAGGCCGGGCGGGTCGCGCGCGCGCGCGGTTTGAGCGTGCGCCAGGTCAGAGCCTTGATCGCGGCGCATGCACGGGGGGGTGAACTCGGCGTGCTCGGGGATCCGCGCATCAACGTGCTCGAACTGAACCTGGCGCTCGACGCCATGAAATAATGTTGCCATGAACCGACCGGAGACGCCTGAACGGCGGCCCGATCCGCAGGAACTGCTCGCCCGCGTGCAGGCCGAAGAGGCGCGCGCCGGACGCGGAAAGCTGCGCATTTTCTTCGGCGCGTCCGCCGGCGTCGGCAAGACCTACTCGATGCTGCAGGCGGCGCGCTCCGAGCAGGCCGGCGGTACCGATGTGGTCGTGGGGTATCTAGAGCCGCACGGGCGCACCGAGACCGAACAGCTGGCCGAGGGACTCGAACGGCTGCCGACGCTGCCGGTCAGCTACCGCGGCATCGTGCGCCAGGAGTTCGATCTCGATGCGGCGCTCGGGCGCCATCCCGAGATCCTGCTCGTCGACGAGCTGGCGCACTCGAATCTGCTCGGCGGTGTGCCGCAGCCGCGTCATCCGAAACGCTGGCAGGACATCGAGGAACTGCTGGCCGCCGGCGTCAATGTCTGGACGACGGTCAACGTTCAGCACCTGGAGAGTCTGAACGATTTGATCTATCAGACGACCGGTGTGCGACAGAGCGAGACCCTGCCGGATCACGTATTCGATGATGCCGATGCGATCGAGCTGATCGATCTGCCGGCCGATGACCTGCTCGCACGCCTGCACGCCGGTAAGGTCTACATCTCGGATGCCGTCGCGACGGCTGCCGAGCGGTTCTTTCGCCGCACCAATCTGATGGCGCTGCGCGAGATCGCGTTGCGCCGCGTGGCCGAACGGGTCGAAGCGGCGGCGCGCGAACTGCAACCGGAGCGCGGCCGCGGGCGGATCGCCGGTGAGCGCATCCTCGTCGCCGTCGGCCCCGATGAGCAAGCCGAGCAGCTCGTACGCACCGGCAAACGCATGTCCGATGCGCTCGCCGCAGGTTGGAGCGTCGTATACGTCGAAACGCCCGCGCTGCTGCGACTTTCCGATGCGGAGCGCAACCGGCGCATCGCGGTCCTGCGCCTGGCGGAGTCGTTGGGCGCGGAGACCGTCACGCTCGACGGGCCTACGGCGGCCGCGGCGCTGTTGGAATATGCGCAGACGCGGCGCGCGACCCGGGTGCTGGTCGGAGCCCCGAAACGGCGCGGCTGGCGGGGCTGGATACGCCCGTCCACCTCGAGTCTGCTGGTCAAGCAGGCGCGTGGCTTCGATGTCATCGTCGTCGCGCCGGCCGGTGCCGGCGCGGCGCGGCCTGCACCTTCGGCGCAGATGTCCGCAGAGGGTGCCCCGAGCGCAGTTCCCTGGGAGCGGTACGGGTGGGCTGGCGGGATCAGCGTGCTGTGCACGGCGCTGGCGTTCGCCATGTACCCGAATTTCGAGCTGTCCAATCTCGCCATGGTGTATCTGCTCGGGGTCACCGTCGCGGGGCTGCGGCTGGGGCGTGGCCCCTCGGCGCTGACGACGGTGCTCAACGTCACGGCGTTCGACTACTTCTTCGTGCCGCCACGCTTCACGATCGCGGTGTCCGATGCACAGTACTTCGTCACCTTCGGCGCGATGCTGACGATCGGGCTGGTCATCGCCACCCTCACTGCGAACGTGCGTCAGCAGACTCGCGTGGCTGGCGCCCGCGAGCGGCGCACCGCGGCGCTGTATGCGATGAGCCGCGAGCTGGCCGTCACGCGCGGCATCCAGAATATGGCCGCGGTCGCGGTCCGCCACGTCGCGGAGGTGTTCGACTGCCGCGCCGTCGTGCTGCTGCCGGATTCTGAAGGCAAGCTGCATCTGCCGCACGGTGCGCCGAGTCCGGAATCGCTGCGCGGCGCGGATCTCGCTGTCGCCCAGTGGGTGAACGACCACGGCCGGCGCGCCGGACTCGGCTCGGACACATTGCCGGCGACGCCGGCGGTGTACGTGCCGCTCGGCGATGAGCGCCGGCCGACGGGCGTGCTCGCCGTGTTGCCGGCGAATGCGCGCCGCGTTCTGCTGCCGGAGCAGAGTCAGCTGCTCGACACCTTCGCCGGTCAGATCGGCCTTGCGCTCGAACGGGCCCGCTTCGCCGATGCGGCTCAGGCCTCGAGCCTCGCGGCGGAGCGCGAGAGTCTGCGCAACACGCTGCTGGCGTCCATTTCGCACGACCTGCGCACGCCGCTGTCGGTGATGGTCGGCGCCGCCAGCACGCTCACCGAACGCGGCGAGGCGCTCGATGCGCTCAAGCGCCGGCAGCTTGCCGCCTCGATCGAGCTGAAGGCGCGTGAGATGTCCGAGCTGGTCTCCAACGTGCTCGACCTGATGCGCTTCCAGTCCGGGCAGGTGCCGCTGCGGCGCGACTGGCAAAGCGTGGAGGATCTGGCCGGTGCGGCGCTGAAGCGTCTCGAGGAGCGCATGCGCGATCATCCGGTGGAGCTGAATCTCCCGCCGGAGCTCGTCCCGGTCTACGTCGATGCCGGTCTGGTGGTGCAGGTGTTCGTCAACCTGTTCGACAACGTCGCCAAGTACACACCGCCTGGCACGAGCGCCGCGGTGAGTGCGCTCAACGAGGGGGCGTGCGTGCGCGTCATCGTCGAGGACGAGGGCCCGGGGCTCCCGGCGGGCGACCCGCAGCAGCTGTTCGAGAAATTCCAGCGCGGCAGCGGTGAGGGCGTCGTCGCCGGGGCCGGACTGGGGCTGGCGATCTGCCGGGCGATCGTGAATGCACACGGCGGGGAGATCCTCGCGCGCCGCCGGGAAGGGGGCGGCGCGCGCTTCGAGTTCACGTTGCCGGCACGGGACATCGAGACATGACCGAGGCGATGCATCAGGTGCTCATCGTCGAGGACGAGCCGGCGATCCGCGCCGTCCTGAAGGTGCTGCTCGAGGCCGAGCACTACCGGGTCATCGAGGCCGAAAACGCCATGCGCGCCGAGATCGAGAGCCGCAGCCACAAGCCGGATCTGCTGCTGCTCGACCTGGGGCTGCCCGATGCGGACGGACTGGCGATCATCCGCCGGGTGCGCGCATGGTCGCCGGTACCGATCATCGTGCTGTCCGCGCGCACCCAGGAGCAGCAGAAGATCGCTGCGCTCGATGCCGGCGCGGACGATTATGTCGCCAAGCCATTCAGTGCCGCAGAGCTGCTCGCGCGGGTGCGTGCGGCCCTGCGGCGCAACGTGCGCGCCGCGGAACGCTCCGGTCCGCTGCGCCTCGGAGCGGTCCACATCGATCTGGAGACGCGCACCACGAGCGGCGCGCAGGGACCGATCCACCTCACTCCCCTCGAATACCGGGTGCTCGAGGCCCTGGCGCGCAATCTCGGTGCCATCGTGACGCAGCAGCAGCTGATCCGCGAGGTGTGGGGCCCGGAGCGGCTCGGGGATACGCGCGGACTGCGCGTGTGCATCATGAATCTGCGCGCCAAGGTGGAAGCCGATCCGCGCAGGCCGCGCTATCTGCTCACCGAGGCCGGTCTCGGCTACCGGCTGCTTGCCGAGGACAGTGCGCCGCCGTGAACCGCGCAGTCAGGTGAGGGAGACCACCAGCTTCGCCGAGTGGCTGCGCCAGTGGATCGGAATGACGAAGGCGCGCGCGCCTGCCGGCTGATTGATCTGCGGCTTTTCCCCGGCGAACACGCTCGGCACCGAAATCACGAAATCGTGCCCGAAATCTCGCCGTGCGTTGCCGGAGATGGTGTTGGCGACCTCGCCGACCAGATCACGCATGCTCTCGTGGCTGAAGTCGCTCTCCTGCATCTTCATCAGCAGGACCGTCAGCATTGCGCGCGGGGCGGTGAAATACACCACGCCCTCGCGTTTGCCGGAGACGCTGATCATCCCGGTGTAATCGTGCATCGCCGGCTCGCCCTCGAGCAGGTAGGG
>JAKADE010000117.1 GCA_021820785.1 Pseudomonadota bacterium | reverse complement strand
CCCGTCTACATGAAATTGGAACGGCGCTGATGCTCAATGTCACGACCCTGACCGAACTGCTCGAGGCGAACCGCCAGTTCCCGCGCGCCATCACCTACCACGAGGGCGAGAAGGATGCCCGCACGGTCGCGTTCGCCGAACTGCACGAGCGCGCCCTCGGCATCCTTCATCATCTGCAGAAGCTCGGGGCGCGCCCCGGCGACAAGCTCATCCTGTTCCTCGGCCACAACGAGCAGTTCATCGACGCGTTCTGGGCGGCGGTGCTCGGCGGCATCGTGCCGGTGCCGGTGGCGCTCGGCATCAGCGATGAGCATCGCCACAAGCTGCTGCGCATCGCGCGGCGCCTCGGCGAGCCGATGATCTACACCGAGCGGCGCTCGCTCGAGCGCATCGGCGCGTTTGCGGCCGAGACCGGTCAGACCGAGACGTTCGAGGCGCTGCGCCGCCGGGCGTTCCTGGTCGATGACCTCGATGACATCTCGCGCGCCGGCAAGGTGCACACCGCGCGCCCCGAAGACGTCGCCTTCATCCAGTTCTCCTCCGGCTCGACCAGCGAGCCGAAGGGCGTCGTGCTGACACACGGCAACATCCTCGCCAATGCGCGCGGTGCGACCGAGGTGGCCGGGTTCAACCCCGAGGACGTCAGCCTCTCCTGGATGCCGCTCACGCACGACATGGGGCTGATCGGCTTTCACCTGGTCATGTTCTTCAACCGGGTGCATGCGCACCTGATGCCCACCGATCTGTTCGTGCGCCGTCCGCTGCTGTGGCTGCAACTGGCGAGCCGCATCCGCGCCACCATCCTGTGTTCGCCGAATTTCGGCTACAAGCATTACCTGAAAGTGCTCGGCGATCGCCCCGTCGATGACCTGGATCTGCAGTCCGTGCGGCTCATCTTCAACGGCGCGGAGCCGATTTCAGTGGCGCTGTGCCGGCAGTTCCTCTCGCGCATGGCGCCGGCGCGGCTGAACGCCAACGCGATGTATCCAGTCTATGGACTCGCCGAGGCCTCCCTCGCGGTGAGCTTCCCGGCCCCGGGCGCACCGCTGCGCACGCTGGTGGTCAATCGCCACGGGCTCACCGTCGGCCACGAGGTGCAGCCGCTGCCGGCGGCGCAGCGCGAGGGCATCGAACTGGTCTCGGAAGGCAAAGCCATTCCGTACTGCAGCGTGCGCATTGCCGACGATGAGGACCGGCCGCTGCCCGAGGAGCGGGTCGGGCACCTGCACATCCGCGGCGACAACGTCACGCGCGGGTATTTCGAGAACCCCGAGGCCAACGCCGCGGCGTTCACCGCCGACGGGTGGCTGCGCACGGGGGATCTCGCCGTGGTGCATCAGGGCGAGCTCTACGTCACCGGACGGGCCAAGGAAATCATCTTCGTCAACGGCCAGAACTACTATCCGCACGACCTGGAGTCGATCCTGCAGCCCGTCGAGGGCCTGGAACTCGGCAAGGTCGTGGCCGCTGGCGTGCGCGCTGCGGGCGAGGCGAGTGAACAGTTGGCATTGTTCGTGCTGCACCGCGGCGAGGTTGAGGATTTTGTGGCACTGGCGAATGCCGCGGCACGGCGGATCAATGAGCAGACCGGCCTCGAAGTGGCCGATGTCGTCCCGGTCAAGCGCATCCCGAAGACCACCAGCGGCAAGATCCAGCGTCATCTGCTCGAGGAGGCGTATGCGAACGGGGAGTTCGATGCGCAGTTGAAGGCGCTGGCCGCACTGCGGGAGGCGCGCGGCGGCGGGGGCGGGGCGCGCAGCGCCATCGAGGAGAAGTTGAAGGGCATCTGCGAGACGGCGCTCGGCGGCCGGCGCGTGGATGTCACCGATAATCTGTTCGAACTGGGTGCGAGTTCGCTGAAGCTGATCGAGATCCACGAGCAGATCGACCGGGAGTACCCGGGCAAGATCGACCTGACCGAGCTGTTCGACTTCCCGACCATCGGGGAGCTCGCCACGCACCTCGAGGGCAAGCTCGCCGGCTGAGCGGCAGCTTCAGCGCGTCTGGAATTCCAGGCGCATCGACAGGTCGACGGCGCGCACGTGCTTGGTGAGCGCCCCGACGGAGATGAAATCGACCCCGGTGGCGGCGACCTCGGCGATGCTCTCGAGGCTGACGCTGCCGGAGGCTTCCAGCTGTACGGGACGGCCGCGGGCGCGGTTGCGCGCGACCGCTTCGCGCATGTCCTCGAGGGAGAACTCATCGAGCATGACGATGTCCGGGGCGGCCGCGAAGGCCTGCTCGAGCTCCTCCAGCGACTCCACCTCCACCTCGATGCGCACGCCGGCGGCCAGCCGGCGCGCCGCGCCCACCGCCGCGCCGATCGAGCCGGCGGCGAGGATGTGGTTCTCCTTGATGAGCACCATGTCGTACAGGCCCATGCGGTGATTGGCCGCCCCGCCGCAGCGCACCGCATACTTCTGCGCGCTGCGCAGTCCGGGCAGGGTCTTGCGCGTATCGAGCACGGTGCAGCCGGTGCCGGCCACGGCCTGGGCAAACCGGTGTGCGGCGGTGGCGGTCCCCGAGAGCAACTGCAGGAAGTTCAGCGCCGTGCGCTCCCCGGTGAGCACGCCGCGCGCCGCACCCTCGACGGTGCACACCCGCGCGCCGGGTGCGAGCGTGGCCCCTTCCGGCAGGTGCCAGGTGAGGCGGATCTCGGGATCGAGCTGCCGGAAGCAGGCCTCCACCCAGGGCTGGCCGCAGAGGATGGCCGCCTCGCGGCTCACGATCTGTCCGCGCACCCGCTGCTCGGGCGGGACCAGGGCGGCAGTGACGTCGCCGCCGCCCACGTCCTCGCGCAGTGCGGCGCTCACCTGGGCATCGAGGTCGGCGGGGGGCAGCAGGGCAGGGCCTGCGGGGGTCGGTTCGCTCATGCACGCAGGCTACCATGCAGCGCGGGGATTGAACCTGTGCCGCGCGGCCTCATAATGGCACTCGCATGCTCGAGGTTCCCGCGCCGGCTTCCAGTCCTCCCCCCTCTCCCTGCGTCAAGATCTGCTCGCTGGATGAGCGGGGATATTGTGTCGGCTGCCTGCGGACCGTGGCGGAGATCGCCCGCTGGAGCGCACTCAGCGCCGCGGAGCAATGGCAAGTGATCGCCGCGATCGAGCGGCGCAAAATGTCCCTGAAGAGGTGAAGCGATGGACGTGGTGGAGAAAATCAAGGCCGAGATCGGCGCCGCCCCGGTGGTGCTGTTCATGAAGGGCACGCCGGACTTTCCGCAGTGCGGTTTCTCGGCGCAGACGGTTGCGGCGCTGCGCGCCCTCGGCGCGCAGTTCAAGGCGGTCAACATTTTCGAGGATCCGGAGCTGCGCGAGGGGCTGAAGCGCTACTCGAACTGGCCGACCTACCCGCAGCTGTACGTCAACGGCGAGCTGCTCGGCGGCTGCGACATCACGCTCGAGATGTACCAGAGCGGAGAGCTCGAGAAGGTGCTCTCCGGCGCCGGCGCACTCGCCGTGCCGGCGTAAGGGCCGCTCAAGGCTCTTCGGCCTCGCCCGGCTGGCTGTGCCAGCCGAGTGCGAGGGCACGCCCCTGTGCCTCGCTGAAGCTCTCGCGCAGGCGGTTGCATACCAGGCAGAACAGATCCGCGGTGCGCTCGGCGTCGTAGCTGGCCGAGTGCGCGTTCGCCGGATCCCACTCCAGGCCCGCCACCATCGCCGCCTTGGCGAGCACCGTCTGGCCGAGGGCCGCACCGGCCAGCGTCGCGGTGTCGAAGCAGGAAAAGGGGTGGAAGGGATTGCGCTTCAGGTCGGCGCGTTTGACCGTGGCATTGAGAAACCCCAGGTCGAACGCCGCGTTGTGCCCGACCAGGATCGCCCGCCGGCAGCCGTAGTCACGGATGGCGTGGCGAATTTCGCGAAAGATCCTCTGCAGCGCATCGTGTTCAGGCAGCGCCGGGCGCAGCGGGTGGAACGGGTCGATGCCCGTCACCTGCAGCGCGGCCGGTTCCAGGCGTGCGCCTTCGAATGGCTTGACGTGATAGCTGTGCGTCACGCCGCGGCGCAGCACGCCATCGGCGTCGATGTCGATCATCACCGCGGCGATCTCGAGCAGCGCATCGGTGGCCGCGTTGAAGCCGCCGGTCTCGACGTCCACCACGACGGGCAGGAAGCCGCGGAAGCGGCTGGCCATCGGGCCGCGCACGGGGGCGTTCGGCTCGCTCACGCGTGCGCCTCCGTCTCGAGACGCCAGCCGATGCGCTCCCCGGCGCGCAGCGGCACCAGCGTCTCGGCGCCGTAGGGATAGTGCTGCGGAACCGTCCAGTCCGATTTCACGAGGCGCACGTGGCCCTCGTTGCGTGCCAGCCCATAGAAGTCCGCGCCGTGGTGCGCCGCGAACGCCTCGAGATGCGCCAGCGCGCCGAGCGCTTCGAACGCCTCGGCGTACAGCTCGAGCGCTGCGTGTGCCGAGAAGATCCCGGCGCATCCGCAGGCATGCTCTTTCGTGGCGCGGGCGTGCGGGGCGCTGTCGGTGCCGAGGAACAGCCGGGGCGTGCCGCTCGCGACCGCCGCACAGAGCGCCTCGCGGTCCGGCTCGGATTTCAGCACCGGCAGGCAGTAGTGATGCGGCCGGATGCCGCCCGCGAACAGTGCGTTGCGGTTCATCAGCAGGTGCTGGGGCGTGACCGTGGCTGCGACACCGGCGCGCGCACCGAGCACGAACTGCACGGCCGCACGGGTGGTGATGTGTTCGAACACGATGCGCAGGCGCGGGAAGCGCTCAGTGAGCGGCGCAAGCACCTGGTCGATGAAGCGCGCCTCGCGGTCGAACACGTCGACCTGCGGATCGGTCACCTCGCCGTGCACCTGCAGCGTCAGGCCCGTCTCCTGCATCCGCTCGAGCACCGCGTCCACCGCGCGGATGTCGGTCACGCCGGCATCCGAGTGGGTGGTGGCGCCCGCCGGATACAGCTTGCAGCCGAGAATGCCGCCGTGGCGGCGAGCGCGCTCGATCTCCTCCGGCGTCGTGTGGTCCGTGAGGTACAGGCTCATCAGCGGCTCGAAGCGGCTGTGCGCGGGCAGCGCGGCGAGGATGCGCTCGCGGTAGGCGCTCGCCTCGGCCACGGTGCGGATCGGCGGACGCAGGTTCGGCATGATCAGCGCACGCGCGAAGCGCGCCGCGGTGAACGGCACGACTGCCGCCAGCGCCTGCCCGTCGCGCACGTGCAGGTGAAAGTCATCGGGTCGGCGCAGCGTCAGCGTCTCGCTCGCCATCATGTCTGCTCCCGCAGGGCCTGCAGCAGATTCTCTCGCACCAGCAACTCCAGCGTGAACCGCACCCCGAACCCGGTGATGTCGGTATTGATGTGGCCGAGACCACCGGCGCGGGTCGCGGCCGAGAGGTCCACATGCGCCCAGGGTATCTCAGGCGGCACGAAGCGGTTGAGAAACCGGGCCGCGAGAATGTGATCGCCCTTGCCCTCGACGGCGCACTGCAGCACGTCGGCGACTTTACTCTCCAGGTCCGCATCGAAGTCCGCGTCAAAGGGGAAGGGCCAGACCCGCTCGCCGCTGGCGCGGCCGGCGGCGAGCAGCCGCTCGCCGAGCGTCTCGCGGTTGGTGAATACACCGCTGAACCGCTCGGTGAGCGCGTGCACGCACGCTCCGGTCAGCGTGCCGTAGTCGAGCATCAGGCGAGGGCGCGTGCGCGCCGCGAGCGCCAGGGTGTCGGCGAGTGCCATGCGTCCTTCGGCGTCGGTATGGATGACCTGGATGCTCACCCCGTTGGCCGCGCGCACCACCTCCTGCGGCCGGTAGGCGTGCGGGCCGACATGATTTTCGGTGATCGCGAGCCAGGCGTCCGCGCTGATCGGCGCGCGCAGCTCGGCCAGCGCGACGAGCGTGGCGAGTGCCACGGCACTGCCGCTCATGTCGGTGTGCATCTCGAGCATGCTGCGGTGCGATTTGAGGTTTACCCCGCCGGTGTCGAACAGGATGCCCTTGCCGATCAGCGCCACGTCCGGCGCCGCCGTGCGCCGCCGGGCCGGGCGGTAGGTCAGCCGGGCAATGCCGGCGTCGCGGTGGCCGTTGCCGCGGGCCACCGCGAGGAAGGCGTTCGCGCCCGCGCGGCGCAGTTCGTTCTGCCCGAGCCAGCGCAGGCCGAGGCCGTGCCGCCGGGCGAGTTCGCCGAGCACGCGGCGGTAGCCGCGCGTATCGAGCATGTTGGGCGGCAGCGCGGTCAGCCAGCGCGCGAGGTTGGTCCCGTCGGCACAGATCCTGGCGTAGCGCGTGTCGAGCGGCGGATCCGCCGGCAACACGATGCGCTCGAGGGCCGCGGCCGCCGGCGCAGCGCTCCTGAAACTCGGCAGCGGGAAATGCTCGGCGAGCGTCGCGGCGAGCAGCGCCTCGAGCCCCGCGGCGCGCGCCGCGCCCGTGCCGAGCGCCACGAGGCCCACCGAGCGCGGCGCACGCGCCCCGGCACTCTTGAGCATCCGCCCGGCGAGCTGCAGACGTTCGAATGCGCTCGGCGCGTCGGGCAGGAATCCGAGCACGGCCTGCGTCTGGCGCCGGTTTGCGAGCGTCGTGGTGCGCACGCTGCCCGGCTGGGGCGTCTCGCGCTCGAGTACCCCCCGCCAGCGCTCGGCCTCGGGCAGTGCGGCGAGACTCTCTCTTCCGGCAGACGCGGGCATCGCCACAAGTAGGGTGTCGAGTTCCCCGAGTGTGCGCGAGCGCACGATTTTCGGGCTGAGCGAGGCCGGCAGCAGCGCAACAGGCCTGCGCGCCGAGGCGCGCGGGCGGCCGCCTTGCTTGACCATCGCGGATGAAACCCGGATTATTGCGCGGCTCATTGACAGGCGACTTTCGCTCGCAGGGGATGCTGGCGGCGCATCCTACTCCATTCGGCCGAGGCCTTTCGCATCGGGTGTATGCGTCGTAGGTTCGAGGGGGCGCCACCGGACCGCGCGGCGAATGTCTAGGAATTCTACCCCTTGGGCTGCGCGCGCTTCGGCGTCGTGCGGCCGAGTGTGAGACTGCATGACCGAACCGCCAAAACTCACCGACATCGATCCGGTTGAAACACAGGAGTGGCTCGAGTCGATCGACTCGGTGCTGAAGACCCACGGACCTCTGCGGGCGCACTACCTGCTCGACCGGCTCATCGACTACTCCCGGCGCAGCGGCGCATACCTGCCGTTCAAGGCCAATACGGCCTACGTCAACAGCATCCCGCCGGGACGCGAGCCGGTGTACCCGGGCAACCGCGAGCTGGAGAAGCGCATCGAGGCGTACATCCGCTGGAATGCGCTCGCCATGGTGGTCGCCGCCAATCGCAAGTCCTCCGAGTACGGCGGACATCTGGCGAGCTACGCCTCCTCCGCGACGCTCTACGAGGTCGGTTTCAATCACTTCTGGCGTGCCGCGAGCGCCGAGCATCCCGGCGATCTGGTGTTCTTCCAGGGCCACTCCTCCCCGGGCATCTACGCCCGAGCCTATCTGGAGGGGCGCCTGAGCGAGAGTCAGCTGCATCATTTCCGCCAGGAAGCCGGTGGCCCTGGCCAGGGGCTCTCGTCCTATCCGCATCCGTGGCTGATGCCGGACTTCTGGCAGTTCCCGACCGTCTCGATGGGACTCGGGCCGATGCAGGCGATCTTCCAGGCGCGCTTCATCCGCTACCTCGAGCACCGCGGTCTGGCGACGCCTTCGGATCGCAAGGTCTGGGCATTCCTCGGCGACGGCGAGATGGACG
>JAKADE010000116.1 GCA_021820785.1 Pseudomonadota bacterium | reverse complement strand
TTCAAGGTGAAACGTACATTGCTTGTCGGCGGCGATGGCATCGCGGTCGAGGAATTCCTGAACCGGCCCGTTGCGCATTGGCTGGCACACTGACGTTGCAGGAACGAACTGGCGCGCCGACCGGCGAGGAATTCGAAACGGACACCGCGGGGCAACGCCCCGGACGCTCTCGAGGCGCTGCGTGCTGTTCTGCGCCAGCTTGCCACGGAGCGTGACTGGGACCGGCGCTCCCTCCCGAGAAAAACCAGGCGATTACCCTCAGTGTGGAGACGACCGAGCTGCCCGAGCACTTCCAGTGGAGGCCGGATCAGGAGTCGGGAGTGCGGTCGCCTGCAAGCGGGTCGAGGTTAGAGAGGCGCTTGGGATGTGCTGCCTTGGCTGATCCGATTGGCCGACACGCTCGGCATCGATTTGCCGTCAGCGGCCGTGGACAGGAACGCGGTCAACGCCAGGAAGTGTCCGCTCGACAAGGCGCGGATCAACACATGCAGGGCATTTGGGGCAGCGATGAGCGTCCCTCGGCGCCCCTGAGCGCCATTCGGAGTTCTCCACCTGCTCGCTTTGATGTGCCGTAACTATGTGACGGATCAACTGGCTTTACCGACTCTGGATCCGTCAGCTACGGACCTGACGACATTGGGTTGCGGGGGGCGCGCTGGCTTGACGCTGCCTCGCGAGCAGGTTGCCAGAGAGCCGATTAGGTCAGGAGCCCTATCAATGGCCATAAAAGAAGCGGTGCACAAAATGCACTAGTGCAAAAAATGCACTAGCGATAGAATGCTGCATGCCAACGGTCAAGCGCTTCAATCGCTGCCGGATCGAGATGTACTTCGGTGACCATGCGCCACCGCATTTCCACATCATCACGCGCAGCGATGAGCGCGCCGCATACCTGATCGACACGTTGGTGCTTCAGGCTGGCGAGGCCGACCCCAGAGACACCGCAGAGGCGCTGGACTGGGCGGCGGCCAATCGAGCCGAGCTGTGGGCACGTTGGAGGCAGTATTCCGAGGAGGAGTCATGAGCGAAGGCAATCCCATCCGCATTGCGGGCGTGAAGCCTGTGGACCATTACGTGCTGCGTGTCAGCTTCGCGAACGGCAAAACGTTCACGGTGGACATGCGCGATTTCGTGCATCAGTTCAAGGGGCTGCGTCCCCTGCGCGAGCACGCCGTGTTCGCGCGCGTGGACATCGGCGAAGGCGGTCACAGCCTGGTATGGCCAGGCAATATCGATATGGGTGCGGACCGGCTCTATGAGATGGCGCTTGAGCAGAGCGGCCGCGCGGACACGGTGGCCTTCATTCGCTGGCGTTGGCGCCATGGGCTGAGCCTGAGTGAAGCGGCCGAGGCGCTTGGCATCTCCCGCCGGCAGGTCGCGTACTACGCCAGCGGCGAGCAGGAAGTGCCGCGAACGATTCTCCTGGCTTGCAAAGGATGGGAGGTCGAGCGCAAGGCCGTCGTAGCCGCCTGAGGGCGGCGGTGTGGTAGCGCAGTATCCAGTAAGGCGCCGCTGCGGGTCTGCTTGCGCAGCTACAGCCCAGCACCGTCGCTGAGCAGCATCGGCCTTCCGGATCGGTGCGCACGCTCGACCGCGAGCGTGGTGAGGTTCGCCCGATCAATCCAGGCTCCCGTCCCACCGCATGGATTCGATGCATTGTGTCTCGATCTGGATGGTTTACGGAGTGTTTCCAGTGCGTCACCCACCATCTTGTTCGTCGAATGGGAGTTACACGGCTAACTACAGAATAGGCGACGCGGGGCCGGATCGAAGTAGCCATTTGTGCCTAAAAGCACAAGAAATACAGGGCGTTCGGGACGGCGATGGACGCTCCTTGACACCCCTGAACGCTATTCGGCGTTCTGCACCTGCTCGCGCATCTGCTCGATCAGTACTTTCATGTCGACTGCGCTGCGGGTGGTCTCGAGGTCCTGTGACTTCGAGGAGAGCGTGTTGGCCTCGCGATTGAGTTCCTGCATCAGGAAGTCCAGGCGCCGACCCGCCGGCTCGTTGCCGGTGAGTACTCGGCGCACTTCGGCAATGTGACCGGTCAGCCGCTCGAGCTCCTCGTCCACATCCAGGCGCTGCAGCAGCAGCGCGATTTCCTGCTCGAGTCGGTCCGGATCGGCCCCAGATGCGAGCTCCTTGATCCGCTCGCGCACCCGGGTGCTCAGCCGGGCCTGCACCTCGGGCAGCCGGGCCTGAACCTGGGCCACCAGCGCGGCAAGCCCCTCGCACCGCTGCTCGAGCACCTCGCGCAGCTTCTCGCCCTCGCGGGCGCGCGCGGCGCAAAGGTCCGCGACCGCCGCCTCGAACATCTCTCGCGCCGCTGCCAGCAGCGCCTCGCCGGCGACGCTCTGATCCTTCAGCACGCCGGGCCAGCGCAGTACCTCGAGCAGATTGACCGTCCCGACCGGGATCACCCGCTGCAGCTCATCGAGCCGGCCCGTCAGGCGATCGAGCGCGCTGAGGTCGACCTCGAGGCTGGCCGCGGCGGCCTGCGCCGCGCGGTAGGTGAGGGTGCAGTCCACCTTGCCCCGGCGCACCTCGCGCGCCAGTCGCTGGCGCAGATCGCCCTCGATCGAGCGCAGTTCCTCCGGCAGACGAAAGCCGGTCTCGAGAAAACGGTGATTGACGCTGCGCAGTTCGCACACGAGGCTGCCCCAGGGGCCGGTGCTCTCGCGGCGTGCGAAGCCTGTCATGCTGGAAATCACGTGGAAGCGCTACGCTCCGGGTGGCGTGAGGTGATATAAAGCGGGCCCCGAACTTTAACAGATATACGGGCGTCATTTGCGGATC
This sequence comes from Pseudomonadota bacterium, assembly GCA_021820785.1. Next base: position 4,933 of record JAKADE010000116.1, on the reverse strand, counting down.
GACTATGCCGACGTCACGCTGCTCGGCGGACGCGGGGAGAATCAGGACCGTGTCGCGGTCGCGGTCAGCGAACGCGCGGCGCTGTTGCTGGTGGCGGACGGAATGGGCGGGTACGCCGACGGTGCACGCGCCGCGGAAATCACCCGGCAGACCATCCTGGACGCCTTCCGGCAGGCGACCCAGCCGCTGTTCGATCCGCTCGGCTTCCTGCACCTGACGCTCGGCCGCGCGCACGATGCGGTGGTCAAGCTCGGCGCGCAGGCGCCCGTCGATCAGCGCCCCCGCGCCACCTGCGCGCTGTGCCTGGTCCAGCAGGGTGCCTCATGGTGGGCGCACGTCGGTGACAGCCGCATCTACCACGTCCGCGGCCGCAAACTCATCGGCCGCAGCCGCGACCACAGTCACGTCGAAGGACTGCTGCGCGAGGGGTTGATCACCGCCGAGCAGGCCCAGGCGCACCCGATGCGCAACTACGTGGAATGCTGCCTCGGCGGCGGACCGGTGCTGCCGGACATGGCGATCACGCGGCGCCGCCCTCTCGAGGCCGGCGATGCGCTGCTGGTGTGCAGCGACGGGCTGTGGGGGCCGCTGAAGGACGAGGAACTCGCTGGGGAACTCGGCGCGAGCGCAACCCCGCTGCGCGATACGCTGCTCGACCTGGCGCGCCGCGCCGTGCGCCGCGCGGGCAGCGGCAGTGACAACACATCGGCCGCTGCGCTGCGGTGGCTCGGCGAACAGTAGTGAGTGGACAGATGACGACCCGACAGGGCGGCCGTGCGGCCGCGCAGATGCGCCCCGTGAGTTTTACCCGCCAGTTCGCCAAGCATGCCGAAGGGGCCGTGCTGGTCGCCTTCGGTGACACCCAGGTGCTGTGCACCGCGAGCGTGGAGGAGTCGGTGCCGCCCTTCTTGCGCGGCAAGGGGCAGGGCTGGGTCACCGCCGAGTACGGCATGCTGCCACGTGCGACGCACACGCGCTCGGCGCGCGAGGCGGCGCGCGGCAAGCAGGGCGGCCGTACGCTCGAGATCCAGCGTCTGATCGGCCGTTCGCTGCGCGCCGTGGTCGATCTGAAGGCCCTCGGGGAGCGGACCGTGACGATCGATTGCGACGTCCTGCAGGCCGACGGCGGGACCCGTACCGCCTCGATTGCCGGCGGCTACGTCGCCCTGGCGCAGGCCTGTCGCGGGCTCGAACGGCGTCGGCTGCTGACCCGCTCGCCCCTGCACGGGCAGGTGGCCGCAGTCTCGGTCGGCATCGTCGACGGCGGCGCGCTGCTCGACCTGGAGTACTCGGAGGACTCGCGCGCCGAGGTTGACATGAACGTCGTGATGAACGACGGCGGCGGATTCATCGAGCTGCAGGGCACGGCCGAGGGTCACGCCTTCCGCCGCCACGAACTCGACGCGATGCTCGCGCTCGCCGCCGGCGGCATCGAGCAGATCTTCCCGCTGCAGCGCGAGGCGATCGAGGCGTGAAGGTGGTCCTCGCCAGTGGCAACCCCGGCAAGCTGCGCGAGCTGGCGCAGCTGCTCGCCCCGCACGGACTGCGCATGCTGCCGCAGTCGGCGTTCGGTCTCGAGACGCCGCCCGAGACCGGCACGACGTTCCGCGAGAACGCGCTGCTCAAGGCGCGCTATGCGTCCCGTCTGACGGGTCTGCCGGCGCTCGCGGATGACTCGGGCATCGAAGTCGATGCCCTGCAGGGACGACCGGGCGTGTACTCGGCCCGCTATGCCGGCGAGGGTGCGAGCGATGCGCAGAACCTCGAGAAACTGCTTGCGGAACTCCAGTCCGTCCCCGACGGCGCCCGCGCGGCGCGCTACCGCTGCGTCATGGCGCTGGTGCGCGGGGCGCAGGACCCTCAGCCGCTGCTCGCCGAGGGCACGTGGCAGGGCCAGATCCTGCGCGCGCCGCGCGGCACGGGCGGGTTCGGCTACGACCCGGTGTTCCTGCCGGACGGACTGGAACAGACCGCCGCAGAGCTGGCGCCGGTGCAGAAGAACGCGCTCAGTCACCGCGGACAGGCCTTGCGTGCGCTCGCTGCGCAGGCCGGCGAGCTGCCCGGCGGCGCCGCGCCCGGGCGCGGCCGCGTTTCCGGCGAGCCGGGGCGGCTGTTCGTGCTGGCCGCGCCGTCCGGGGCGGGCAAGACGTCGCTGGTGCGGGCGCTGCTCGAGCGCAAGCCCAGCCTGAGCTTGTCCATCTCGCATACCACCCGGCCGCAGCGGCCCACCGAGACGAACGGCCGCGAATACCACTTCGTGGACACCGAGGCATTCGAGCGCAGCGTCGCCGAGGGCCGTTTCCTCGAGCATGCCCGGGTGTTCGGCAATTACTACGGCACGGCGCGCGAACCGGTGGAACGGCAGCTCGCGGCGGGCAGGGACGTCGTGCTCGAGATCGACTGGCAGGGCGCCCGCCAGGTGCGCGCGGCGATGCCGGCCTGCGAGAGCATCTTCGTCCTGCCGCCGTCGCGTACGGCGCTGGAGCAGCGGCTGCGCGGCCGGGCCACGGATTCCGCCGAGGTCATCGCGCGCCGGCTGCGCGAAGCGGCCGGGGACATGACCCATTGGAACGAGTTCGACTACGTCGTCGTCAACGACCAGTTCGAGCGGGCGCTGGAGGACCTGGTGCACATCGTCGAGGGCCGCGGCGAGGCGTTGCTCGCCTGGCGGCCGGCGCTCGCGCCGCTGCTGGCGCAGCTGCTGGCCTCACCGGGCGTCTTTGCCGTATAGTAGAGCCCTCTGGGGCGCCTGCCGCGCCCGTTAACCCATTGTCAGTACGCAAGAATCGCCATGGCCCGCATCACCGTCGAAGACTGTCTGCAGAATGTCGATAATCTCTTCCAGCTGGTGATTCTGGCGGCACAGCGTGCGCGGCGGCTGGCCAACGGCGCCGAACCGACCGTGCCGGTCGAGAACGACAAGCCGACCGTGGTCGCGCTGCGCGAGATCGCCGCTGGCAACATCACGGTCGAGATGCTGCGCGAGCCGGAGCCGCCGCCGGCGGAACCCCCCGCCCCCGATGTGTCCGAGCTCGACATGCAGTCCGCGTTCCGCGCCCCCCAGTTCGGCCTGGGGGACTGAGCGCCGCCGGGCTTCCCGGCCTGCGCACCGCCGCAACCGCCGGCGCTGGATTCGGCCCTGGCGGCTGTGTAGATTTCCAGTCCGGTGGCGGTGTGAGCGTCAAGCGCGTGGAGAGGATGTGACAGACCGTTCGGTCCGTGCGGCCGCGGGCCCCGTGAAGACCCAGGCAGGGTGTGCGCGGGCCAGATCGGCACGACTCAGTCTGCGGGCGGAGCGCTGAGCACCATGGATTACGCGTCTTCCCTTCTCGGGCTGCTTCCCGGCGGAAGGCGTACCCCCGGGCTGAAGGAGCTGCTCTCGACGGTCGGCGGCTATCTGCCGCCGGACCAGGTGGCCCGCGTGCGCGCTGCCGCGGAATTCGGTGCCTCGGCCCACCAGGGTCAGAAGCGTCTCTCCGGCGAGCCGTACATTGCGCACCCGGTCGCGACGGCGGCCATTCTTGCCGACCTCAGACTCGATGCCGACACGCTCGTCGCGGCGATCCTGCACGACGTCATCGAGGACACGCCGACGCCGAAGGACCAGCTGGCCGAGCGCTTCGGCGCCGATGTCGCCGAGCTGGTCGATGGGGTGACCAAGCTCGACGCCATCCAGTTCAAGAACCGCGAGGAGGCGCAGGCGGAGTCGTTCCGCAAGATGCTGCTCGCGATGGTGCGCGACCTGCGCGTGATCCTGGTCAAGCTCGCCGACCGCACGCACAACATGCGCACGATCCAGGCGATGCCGCCGCACCGCCGGCGGGCGATCGCCCGCGAGACGCTCGACATCTACGCGCCGATCGCCGAGCGGCTCGGCCTGTACAACCTGAAGCTCGAGCTGGAGGAGCTCGGGTTCCGCGCGCTGTATCCGCGCCGTTATCGGGTGCTGGAGTACGCGCTGCGCAAGGCGCGCGGCAACCAGAAGGAATTCCTCAAGAAGATCGAACAGCAGCTCTCGGCGGCCCTGCAGAAGCACGGCATCGATGCGCGGGTCGAGATGCGCGAGAAACACATCTACAGCATCTACCGCAAGATGCTGCGCAAACGCGCCTCGCTCGCCGAGATTGTGGATGTGTACGGTCTGCGCATCATCGTCGATGAGTTCGATACCTGTTACCGCGCGGTCGGGGTGGTGCACTCGGTGTTCAAGCCGATGCCCGGACGCTTCAAGGACTACATCGCCATCCCGCGCGTCAACGGCTACCAGTCCCTGCACACCACGCTGTTCGGTCCGAACGCCGTGCCCATCGAGGTGCAGATCCGCACCGAGGACATGCATCGGGTGGCGGAGTCCGGCATCGCCGCGCACTGGAAGTACAAGAGCGGGGAGGACGCCGGCACCATGCAGCAGGCGCGCGCCCGCGAATGGCTCTCGGAGCTCGTCGAGCTGCAGGAGGACGGCAGCTCCGAGGAGTTCCTCGAGAGCGTCAAGGTCGACCTCTATCCGGACAAGGTGTACGTCTTCACGCCCAAGGGCAAGATCCTGCGCCTGCCGAGCGGGGCGACCGTGGTCGATTTCGCCTACGCGGTGCACACCGACGTCGGCAACCGCTGTGTCGCGGCCAAGGTCGACCGGCGCCTCACGCCACTGCGCACGGTGCTGCGCAACGGCCAGACCATCGAGATCATCACCGCCAAGGGCGCGGTCCCCAATCCCGCCTGGGTGGGGTTCGTGGTCACCGCCAAGGCGCGCAGCGCGATCCGCCATTACCTGAAGAGCCTGCGCCGCACCGAGGCCATCGCGCTCGGCCAGCGGCTGCTCGCCCAGGCGCTGGCGGAATTCCATCTCGCGCTCGAGAAGGTTCCGCCCGAGACGTGTGCCGTGACGCTCGGGGAGTTCGGCATGAAGGACATGGACGAGTTGTACGAGCGG
>JAKADE010000115.1 GCA_021820785.1 Pseudomonadota bacterium | reverse complement strand
CGCGCCGCTGTTGCTCAACGGCCGCACGGGCGAGCCGCTCGCGCCGGGCCGCGGGGCCGGCGCCTGAGCGGATGCCCGGTACGGGCAGGCCGCTTGCGGCCGCGGCGCTCATCGGTGTGCTGCTGCCGGGACTCGCCGCGGCCGGCGGGGTGCGGATCGAGCCTGCCGCGATCCGTGCCGAGCGGCTGCTCGCCGCGGGATTCAATCCCCACCCGGTGAAGTTGCGCCTGCCGCCGGTGCGCCCGCTCTCGGCGCTGGCGCGGCTCGGGCGGCACCTGTTCTTCGATCCGCAGCTGTCGGGCTCCGGACGGCTCTCGTGCGCCAGCTGCCACAGCCCGGCGCAGGCCTATGGCCCCGCAGGGGACGACCCGGTGGCGCTCGGCGGGCCGGCGCGGCGCACCCCCGGGGTTCGCGCCGTGCCCTCACTGCGCTATCTGTACCGCCAGCCACCCTTCACGATCGGTCCGGATCTGCAGAACGGCACCGACGTCCCGGTGCCCCTGGCACGCCAGGTGCGCACCGCCGCCACGCACCGCCGGGTGCGCAAGAGTGCGGGCCGGCCGTTCGCCGCGGCGGTCAATCTCGTGCCACAGGGCGGACTGTTCTGGGACGGACGGGTCAACACCCTCGAGCAGCAGGCGAACGGACCGCTGTACAACCCGGCGGAGATGGACGGCGGCAGTGCGCAGGCGGTGGCGGCCAAACTGCGCCGGGGACCGTACGCACGGACGTTCATCCAGCTGTTCGGACCGGCAGTCTTCGACAACGCGCACCTTGCAGTCGCCGAAGCGATGTTCGCCATCGCACGCTTCGAAATCGAGGATCGCAGCTTCCATCCGTTCTCGAGCAAGTTCGATGCGTGGCTTCAAGGCAAGGCGCGCTTCACCCCTGCGCAGCTGCGCGGCTACGAGCTGTTCAATGATCCGAACAAGGGCAACTGCGCCGCCTGCCACCTGGATCAGCCCGGTCCGGATCGACTGCCGCCGCTGTTCACGGACTTCCAGTACGAGGCGCTCGGCGCGCCGCGCAATCCGGCGATTGCGGCGAACCGCAACCCGCAGTACTACGACCTGGGGCTGTGCGGCCCGTACCGTGCCGACCTGCGCGCCGAGCATCAGTATTGCGGGATGTTCCTCACCCCGTCTCTGCGCAACGTGGCGATGCGGCACGTGTTCTTCCACAACGGAGTGTTCCATACACTCCGTCAGGTCCTTGACTGGTACGTCAACCGCGACCTGCATCCGGGGCGCTTCTACCCGCGCAATGCCGCCGGGCAGGTGGTCAAGTTCAACGACCTGCCGCGGCGCTACCGCGGCAACGTCGACACCACCGATGCGCCCTTCAACCGCCATCCGGGTGAGCGCCCGGCGCTCACCCGGCGGCAGATCGGTGACGTCATCGCCTTCCTGAAGACGCTCACCGACGGCTATCGCCCGGACCGGCCCTGAATGTGACGCGCCGCGCCCCCGGCTGCGGCAATTACCACCGCGCGCAGGGACGGTACGTATCGCGGGATGTCCCGGCCGGACCCACAATATCGTTAAACGATATTCATGAGGGTGCGCGCTGCGCGGCGGCCGCCGGCGAAGGCCCCTCCGGGAGTGCAGTCGATGAACGAGCAGAGGACCGATGGGTACGAGGGCGGACTGACCCGCCGGGAATTTCTCACCGCGGCCGGCGCCGGAGTGCTTCTGGCCGGCGCGGCGAGCAGCGCAGTGCCGGCGGCACGGGCCGGTGAACTGCTGCGCACCGCGACGGTCGCGGCTGATCCCAATGCGATGCCGCCGCCGATCCGGCGCAACCACCCCATCCACCACGACGTGACGCTCGAGGCGCGCGAGGTGCGCGCCCGGCTCGATGACGGCAGCGAATTCGGCTTCATGACCTGGAACGGACAGGTGCCGGGCCCGATGATCCGCGTCCGTCAGGGGGATACCGTGACGCTCACCGTGCGCAGCGCCACGACCAACATGCGGCCGCACTGCCTGGACGTGCATGCGGTTTACGGCAGCGGCGGCGGGGCGCTGGCGACGATGGTGCCCCCGGGCGGGGCGGCCCGCGAGTTCTTTCAGTGCCGTTATCCCGGGGCGTTCATCTACCACTGCGCCGTGTCGAACATGGACGAACACATCAGCCGCGGGATGTTCGGCATGATCCTCGTCGAGCCGGAGGCGGGACTGGCGCCGGTGGACCGGGAGTTCTATCTCGGACAGCACGAGTTGTATACGCGCGAGCCGTTCGGCTCGAGCGGGCTGCTGCACTTCGACTACGCGAGCATGGTGCGCGAGCGGCCGAACTTCGTGTTGTTCAACGGCCGGGTGCAGGGACTGACGGCTGCGGGCGTCGGCCCGATGCGCGCACGGGTCGGCGAGACGGTGCGGGTCTTCATGGTCAACGGCGGCCCGAATCTGAGCTCGAGCTTCCATCCCGTCGGCAACGTATGGCGGCGGTGCTGGCCGCAGGGGGCGCTCGCCAACGCACCGCTCGAGTACATCCAGACCCAACCGGTGGCGCCGGGCAGCTGTTTCGTCGGGGAGATGCACCTGCCGCTCGCGCAGTCGATCAAGCTCGTCGATCACGCGCTGTCGCGGGTGGCGCGCCAGGGTCTGCTCGCGGAACTCGTGGTCGCCGGCGCGCCGGCCCCTGGCATCTTCCACGCGATCAGCTGAGGCGCTGCGGCCGGACTGTCGCTGTCGCGGGGCGGGGGCCCATCATGGCGCGCACCTCGGGGGAGAGTTCAGTCGGTCTGGCTCGGGCGCGGCATCGGTCGCGCGCTGCTGCTCTCGCTGATCGAGCGCTGCGGGGCCGGCCTGTGGCGGCAGATGATCGCGGTGATCGGCGACACCGCCAACACGGCCTCCATTGCACTGCACGGGCGCTGCGGCTTCGAGCCGGTCGGCACCCTGAAGTCGGTCGGTTACAAGTTCGACTGCTGGGTCGACTCGGTGTTGATGCAGCGCGCCCTCGGCGCCGGCGATCGCAGTCCTCCGCGGTGAGCCCTCAGCGTGCGCGAGCCGGCGCCCTGGGCGCCGAGCGCACCAGCCGGGTGCCGACGCGCACCATCGCGTCGATCACCGGAACGAGCTCCCGCCCGAGCGGCGTCAGCGCATAGGCGACCGAAGGCGGGGAGGTCGGGGACACTTCGCGTACGACCACCCGCTTGGCCTCGAGTTCGCGCAGCCGCGCGCTCAGCATCTTCGCCGAGATGCCCGCGACGTCCTTGTGCAGTGCCGTGAAGCGACGTGGACCGCCGCTCAGCTGCCAGATCAGGTTCGGCGTCCAGGCCCCGCCGAGCAGCCGCATGCACGCGCCCATCGGGCAGCGCGTCGGATCGTCCCCAGCGGTGTCGGTAGAGTCGGTCACATCGATGTTCCCGGGTGAATGATACTGCGTTTTTGTAGTTACTGAAAGTAATGTGATATACAATAGTAACTTCGGGGCCGGCGTGCTCCGGCGGATTCTGATTTTCAACGGGAGATTGAGATGAAATTGTTCTATACCAGCGGCGCCTGCTCGCTCTCGCCGCACATCGTGGCCCGGGAGGCCGGCATCGCGCTCGAACTGCAGAGCGTCGATCTGAAGAGCAAGACGATGAAGGCCGAGGGCGACTTCCTGGCGGTCAACCCCAAGGGTTACGTGCCGGTGCTGCAGCTCGACAACGGCGAGCTGCTCACCGAAGGGGTCGCGATCGTGCAGTATCTGGCCGACCTGAAGCCCGAGACGCATCTGGCCCCGCCGCCGGCGTCCTTCGAGCGTTACCGGCTCCAGGAGATGCTCACCTTCATCAACTCCGAGCTGCACAAGAGCTACTCGCCGCTGTTCAATCCGGCGACGCCGGCGGAAACCCGCGCCGATCGCGAGGCGTATCTGCGCCGCCGCTACGGCTTCATCGAGCAGCAGCTCACCGGGCGTCAGTACCTGTTCGGGGACACGTTCACGGTGGCCGATGCATATCTGTTCACGGTCACGAACTGGGCCCGCCCGATGAAGCTCGATCTCGGGGCCTTCCCGAACCTGCTGGCGTTCCAGCAGCGCGTGGCGGCCCGCCCGGGCGTTCAGGCCGCGATGCGCGCCGAGGGGCTCATCAAGTAGGACGAGGGTGCCGGCCGCATGCGGGTGCTGTCCCGCGCGGCCGGCACCCGTGCGCGCTCAGTACAGCTGTGCAACCCCGCCGGCGGCGATGTAGGCCTGCATGGCGCGCAGCACGCGCGGCGGCAGGATCGGCTGTGCAGCCGGGTGTGCCCCGAGGCGCATGATGCGCATCCGGCCGGGGGTGAGCGCGGGCCAGTGCGCGAGTCCGGCGCCGTCGGGCGTGCCGGTGGCGATGAAATTCACCCAGTAGTGCAGCATCTGCCGCGAGATCGCGTAGTCGAGCGGGGTGAAGTGCCGCTGCGGGGCCGCATTCAGGGTGCCGAAGACGTAGGGAATCTCCGAGGAGTGAAAGACCCGCCAGCGGCGGGCGTGCGGCCCCGGCTCCAGGTGCGTCCAGAGGTAGGCATACACCGGGGCGGGCGAGTGCGCCTCGCGCAGACGGCTCCAGTGATAGAGCGCGGCGAGTCCGACGTCGCGCCGCACCGCGCGCAACGCCCGGGCCCGGGCATGAGGGCCGTGCGCCGGGAACAGGCGCGCGAAGCGCGTGGCGAGTGCACCGAAGCGTCGCTGCAGCCGGGCGTGCCACGCGGCGCGGGTGAGGGTCACGGGGTTGTCGCGAAATCCCGTGTTCTCATCGGCATTCATGCCGAGCAGCACCGGCATGCGCGCAAACCGGCCGGCGGCGAGCCGCTGCTCGGGCGAGACCGGCAGCAGCCGACCGTCGATGCTCGGCATGATGAGCGGACTCGTCATCGGTGCGGCCGAGGTGCTGAGCGCTGCGGACGGCAGTGCGCGCAGAGCGGCGCTGGTGTGCGCACCCTTGGCATCCGCAAAGCGCGTCCCGGCACGCTCGGCAGCCGCGAGCGTCGGCATGTGCAGGGGGGAGTCGGGCAGGCGGGAGTTCGGCAGGCCGCTTTCGGCGATCGCGCGCTCGAACAGTCCGCGTGCGAGGGGCGAGGCGAGCAGGTCCTGCACGGCGATGGCCCCGGCCGACTGCCCGGCGAGCGTGACCTCGTGCGGATTGCCGCCGAAGGCACCGATGTTGCGGCGCACCCAGTGGAGCGCGGCGAGGATGTCCTGCAGCCCCCAGTTGCCGGGCGGCTCATGCCGGCGCAGCGCTGCGGCGGCGAGTGCCGGATCGGTCAGAAACCCGAACACTCCGAGTCGGTAATTGAGGGTGACGACGATGATGCCGTGCGCGGCGAGGTGTTCGCCGTCGTAGATCGGGACCGAGCCGGAGCCGGAGATGAACGCACCGCCGGGGATCCAGACCATCACCGGCAGCGGGTGCGCAGGGTGCGCAGGCGCCCACACGTTCAGGTACAGGCAGTTCTCGCTCAGCGCGCCGTGCACGCCGTATTCGTTCGACCAGGGGCCGAAGCCATGCGGCGCGAGCGTCTGCAGGCAGCTCGGCGCGAAGTGCCGTGCCGGCCGGACACCGCGCCAGGGGCGCACCGGCTGCGGTGCGCGCCAGCGGTTCGGTCCGGTCGGGGGCGCTGCGTAGGGTACCCCGAGAAACGCTACCACGGGCCCCGTACGCACACCCTCGAGCAGACCTTGCGAGACGCGCACGCGTGGAGGGGCGCCCGGCGTGGCCGCCTCACCGCGCGTACCGGACCCCAGGGCGAGGACACAGAGCGCGGCGGCGCCGAAGCGCAGACGGGCGTTCCAGCGCGAGCCCATCAGGGCACCGTGCCGGCCAGTCTCAGCCGGTAGATGTCGATGCTGATCGGTGCGACGCGTAGCCGGTTCGCCGGTCCGGTCAGCCGGTGTTCGCGGACCTGAACCTGGGGCGCGTGCCCGATGCGGTTCGCGGCCTGCAGTCCCGGGCCGGTCATTTCCCAGTCACGTCCACCGGGGAGAAGCCGTGCACCGGTGAGGTTCAGTGCCAGGCGCTGGGTGTGGGCGGTGGCGTTGACCACGGCAACGACCAGGTGCCGGCGATCGGGCGTGAGCGCAGCTTCGACGTCGAGCGGATAGGTCGGGCTGCCGGCACTCTGCGGCGGGATACCCGGCACCAGCTGCTGACGCGGCGGCGGCGGCGGTGCGTCGCCGCCGACCGGCACCGGCAGCAGGCCCGGACCGAAGTGCTCGCCGTAGAGTTTGAAGAGCAGGCCCGTGGTGTTGAGCGCCGCGCGCGTGCGCGTGAAGTCCATCGTCGAGACGCCCATGGTGAAGGCCGACATCCGCAGGAAGTCCGTGTGCCTGAGCATCTCGTTGAGGACCATGGCATAGGCAAGGGCGAGCTTCAGGTTCGGCGGCGCGCCGGTGTACGCGTACTCGTCGATCGACATGAAGATGCCATCGCGCCGCATGGCCGGAAAGCGCCGCTCATAGGCCTGCCACTCCTGGGCCTTCAGCCGCACGCGCTGCGCCGGGGCGCGCACCCATTGCAGCACCGATTCGTGTGCCGGAACGTAGCCGGGCTCCATGTGATCGATGCGCAGGCCGGCCCGCGCGCGGGCGAGATCGAAGTGCATGCCTGCGCGCGCGTACCAGTGCTCGGTGATGCCGCGGAAGTCGCCCCAGGAGTGCTTCAGGTACGCGCAAGTCCAGTCCTCATGCGAGCACAGCGAGATCTGATCGCTGCGGTGGCCGAGCTTGCGGGCGATGCCCTCGATGGTCATCTCATCGGGCATGGCGCCGGAGGCGAGCAGCACGATGTGCGGATCGGCGTGCAGCATCGCGCGGGCGAATTCGTTGTTCTTCCACACATAGTCCTTGAGCGACGTATGGCCGAGTTCCCAGGGGCCGTAGGGTTCGTTGCCGATGTTCCAGAACTTCACGTCGTACGGACGCGGATGCCCGTCGCGCGCCCGCAGCGCACCGAGCCGCGTGCTCGCCGGTGCGTTCAGGTATTTCACTTCGGCCGCTGCCGAATGGGCGTCGCCGAAACCGGCGTTGACGGTGACGTACGGGGCGACGTGCAGCAGCCGGCAGAGCGTCATGAACTCATCGAGACCGACGTCGTTCGACTGCACCGCGTTCCAGGCGTGATCCAGGTACGGCGCACGCGTGTCGCGATTGCCGACCGAGGCGTACCAGTTGAAGTCGGAGATGAAGTTGCCGCCGGGCAGACGCCAGAAGCCGGAGTGCAACTGACGCAGCGCGTCGATGCTGTCGCGCCGGAATCCCTCGATGTTGTCGGCCGGCATGAGCGAGACCGTGCCGATGTGCACGCTGCCGTCGCCCGTGGCGCGCACCGAGAAGCTCGCCGCGCCGCTGTTCGCGCCGGTGGTGAATGCGAACCGGTAGCGGCGATAGTGTTCCGTGAGCGCTCCGAGATGCACGCTGCGCGCGGCGTTCCTGCCGGAGCCCCAACGCAGTCTCACCGTGACTTGCGCGTCCGGCGCGCCGCGCAGGTAGATGTATCCGGTGTATCGTTTGCCGGCGAGAACCGCAAGGCCCCGCTGACGGATGCCCCGCACCGCGTCACCGGCGAGTGCGATGCGCGGGCTGTGCGCGCCGACGAAGGGGTGGTGCGGGTCCATCGTCACCGAATCGGGAGCGCCGATCGGATGCCAGTGGCGCAGCACGAAGACGCGGGCGAACCCGCTGACCGGTCTGGCGGGCAGCGCGCCGGCGGGGCGGATCGGCTCGAAGAACTTGCGGTCATCGAGCATCTGCGCCCAGAGGCTGCGGTACACGAGCTGGCCGAGGTTCTCGATGAACATGCCGTATT
>JAKADE010000114.1 GCA_021820785.1 Pseudomonadota bacterium | reverse complement strand
TGTGACCTCCACGGTTACGGTGCGCCCGCTGCGGCTGTTGTCCGTCTACACCGCCACGAAGGCGGCCGTGAACGCCTTCACCGAATCGTTGGCGCTAGAACTCGAGCCGTTCAATATTCGTGTGCGGCTGGTGCTGCCCGGACGGGCGCCGGAAACCCGCTTCGGCGAGAACGCGCGCACCCGGATGGCGGACGGGATCCCCGAACCCTATGCGGCGTTGGCGCAAAGTGTGTTTGAATCCTGGAGTGCATCGGGGCCCGTGACCCGAGCGGTCGATGTCGCCGAGACCGTGTGGCGTGCGGTGAATGATGCGGCGTGTCCGATGCGGCTGCCGGCGGGCGCCGATGCTCAGCTGAGCGTTCAGGCCTGACCCTGCGCTGCCTCTGATTGCACGCCTGGGGTCTCGACGCTTGCAGACCCGTCAGTTCGCCTCGCGGGAGGGCCACGTCGAGACGCCCGCTGTCAGGCGTCGGTGGCGTGGCAGTGCGCGCGCGCCGTCGGCTCGCGCGGCTGCATGATGACCACGGTGAATGTCAGCAGTCCGCGCTGCACCGGGCTGAGGCTGATGTCCACGGGGATTTCGGCGCCGGAGTCGCTCAGGGCCAGCAGCGGCAAGCCGGTGCCCATCGGCCGGCTGCGCCGGTGATCGGTGAACCGCAGTCGCTGGCCGATGTGCGCGAGGCGGATTCGTTCCGGCAGTAACGCCTCGACACTCTGGCCGTACAGCGCCTCGGGGGCGTGGCCGAGCAACCGCTGTACCGGCTCGCTGACGAACACGATCGTTCCCGATTCATCGACGATCAGTGCGGCGGCCTCGGGGTCCGGCAGCGCGCACTCCAGGTGGGCCGGCAGTTGCATCGCAGGTCGACATTATTCGCCGCGTTCGGCCGGCGCCGAAGTCCGTACAAGTGCGTATGCGCCGCGGCCATGCGTCGCCGCCGGTCAGGATGCGAGCAGCTGCTCGAGACGCTTCAGCTGGCGCTCCAGGGTCTGCTGCGATTCCAGGAGTTCCACGGCCAGGGCGGCACCGCTCACGTTCACCCCGAGATCGCGCATCAGCCGCCCGGCGAGCGCCAGGCGCGGCAGCGCCGCTGCCGGCAGCAGCCACTCGGCCGGGGCAGTCCCCCGCGGCGTCACGACGCCGAGCTCCGCCAGCTCGGTGATTGCCGCGAGGTCGAGCCGGCACAGCGCACAGATCTCCCCGGCGCCGATCCAGTCGGTCTCGCTCACCAGACACACCTCGTATCGCTCTACGGCATCGCTCACGGCGCTACCTCCCGAGATCGGCGCGCGGGTCGAATGTCCCGAGCTTCGCGCGCATTTCTTCGTACACCGCGCGTGCCTGCGGGGAACTGGCCGGCGGCACGACGATCTTCAGCTGCACGTAGGCGTCGCCCGGCGGCTGTCCCGGCAGGCCGCGGCCGCGCAGACGCAGCTTCTGCCCCGACTGCGCGCCGCCCGGGACCTGCATGTCCACCGGGCCGCCGAGCGTCGGGACGGTGACGGTCGCGCCGAGCGCGGCTTCCCAGGGCGCGATCGGCAGCGTCAGCGTGACGTCGCGTCCCTCCAGCTGATACAGGCGATGCGGCCGGACATGGACTTCGAGGTACAGATCGCCCGCACGCGCGCCGCCAGCGCTGCGCTCGCCCTGGCCGGCGAGACGGATCAACTGTCCGTCGGTGACGCCTGCCGGAATGCTCACCCGCACCGTGTGCGCACGTACGTCGAGCGAGCCGTCCGCCTTCACGTCGGGCCGCTTCAGCTCCAGCGTGCGCGTCCCGCCGCCAAAGGCCTCCTCCAGGTCGATGTCGATGCGGGCATGATGATCACGGCCCTGGCGCGGCGCGCCCCGCGCGCCGCCGCCAAATGGGCTCGCTCCGCCGAACAGTGAGGAGAAGAAATCGCTGAATCCCTCTCCGTCGAACCCGTGTGCCCTGCCTGCGCCGGGGCGTGCTCCGCCGCTGAACTCGAAGCCGCTCGCCCAGTCCGGCGGCGGACGGAACTGCTGCCCGGACTTCCACTCGCTGCCGAGCTGATCGTACGCGGCACGCTTTTCGGGGTCCTTCAGGACCTCGTAGGCTTCCTGCACTTCCTTGAACTTCTGCTCGGCGTCCTTTTCCTTGCTGACGTCAGGGTGGTACTTGCGGGCGAGCCGACGGTACGCTTTCTTGATCTCCTCGGCCGTGGCCGTCCGGGCGACGCCCAGAAGCTGATAATAATCCCGGTATTCCATGTGCGACGCAGCCCTCGCGGAATCGATAGAGGATACGCTGAGCGAAAAGGTGGGGGCGATGGCGGCGAAGCCAAGGGTCGGGGCGCTTGAACCCGGGCGGCCGCGGCCCCATGTCCCGTCCATGAACACCGAAACCCCCGCGGCCAATGCTCTGCTGGTTGCCTGCCCCCACTGTCACTCGCTGGTGCGGGTGCCCGAGGCGCGTGCCGGGGAGCACCCCAAGTGTCCGCGCTGCAAATCCCCGATCCTCAGCGGGGTGCCCGTGGCCCTCGATGCGGGCGCATTCGCTGCGCACGTCGAGCGTGCGTCGCTGCCGGTGTTGGTGGATTTCTGGGCGCCGTGGTGCGGTCCGTGCCGCATGATGGCTCCGGTGCTGGACCGTGTGGCCACGCAGCGCGCCACGACGCTGCGGGTCGGCAAGGTCAACACCGACGAGCAGCAGCAGCTGGCCGGCCGCTTCGCCATCCGTTCCATCCCGACCCTGATTCTCTTCCGCGGTGGCCAGGAGCTGGCGCGGCAGTCCGGCGCGGTGGACGCCGCCACGCTCTCGCGCTGGCTCGATCAGGCGCTGCGCTGAGCGGCCGGCGCGGGGGCGTCGAGCCGAGTACCGGTCAGGAAACGCTCTCCGCGCTGTAGCGGGCGAGCAGTCCCGTGCGCAGCGCGTAGCGGAACACCCGCACGAAGAAATATCCGGCCAGCGCGACGTCGAGCAGCGCGAGCGCTGCGCCCGGCAGCAGGGCCGCAGCCGGCAGCGGGTGACCGGCGAGGATCGAGCGCATTCCCTGGAACACGTACGCGGGCGGCAGCCCCCGGGCGATGAACTGCATCCAGTGCGGTAGCGTCGCGAGCGGATAGAACACCCCGACGAATGGTGAAATGAGCGCCGGCAGCGGCCACACCAGCCACTCGGAGGCCGGACCCAGGCGCAGCACCAGGGCGCTGGCGAGGATGCCGAGCGCGATGCCGAAACAAAACAGTACCAGCAGGAACGGCAGCAGCATCGCACCGAGCGAAAAGAACGAGAGCCCGAATACCGCGGTCGCCAGCACCAGCATCACGGCCAGCCCGATCGCGCTGGTGCCGATGCTGGTAAGCACCAGCCCGGTGATGTATTCCGGCGTGGTGAGCGGGGTGGCGAACAGGTTGAGGAAATTTCGCGACCACACGTCCTCGAGGAACGCAGTGCTCACCCCCTGCATGATGCGGGTGAAGAAATCCCACAGCAGCACCGCACCGAGCAGGCTCGGGATGTAGTTGAAGCGGCCCGCGCTCATCGTGTTCAGGTAGCGCGTAATGAACCCCCACACCACGATGTCGATCGCCACCCAGGCGAACATCGGCAGCGCTCGGACCGGGCTGCCGCGGATCAGGTAGAACTGGCGCAGCAGGATGCCTGCAATCGGGCGCAGCTTCATCGCGTGCGCGCCTCTGCGCTCAGCGGCTCGCGTGCCAGGCGGATGAACAGCGCCTCGAGCGTCTCGGCGCCGTGCTCGGCCGGCAGCCGGCGCGGATCGCCTTCGAGCAGGATCCGGCCGCGCGACAGGAACAGCACCCGGTCGCAGACCGCCTCGACTTCATACATGTTGTGCGAGGTCCACAGGATGCCGCAGTCATCGTCGGCCGCCAGGCGCCGGATGCGCTCGCGAATCGTCTGCGCCGCGGACGGATCGAGGGATGCCGTCGGCTCATCGAGCAGCAGCAGCTGCGGCCGATTCACGACGGCCTTGGCGAGTGCGACCCGCGTCTGCTCCCCGGAGGAGAGCACGCCGCACTTGGTGTTGCGCAACGCGGCCAGATCGAATTGATGCAGCAGCGCCTCGACGCGCGCCGCGAGACGCGGGATGCCGTAGATGAGAGCAAAGAAGCGCAGGTTCTGCTCGACCGTCAGGTTGCCCGGCAGCGCCGCATACACCGCCGCGAAATTCGCCTCTGCCAGGGCGCGCGAGCGCTGCTGCGCCAGATCGATCCCCGCAATCCGGATCTCCCCGGCACTCGGACTGAGCACACCGAGGATCATGTTGATCGTCGTGGTCTTGCCGGCGCCGTTCGGACCCAACAGTCCGACCACTTCGCCGCGGCGCACATCGAAGGAGATGCCGTCGACCGCGGTCAGCGCCGCATAGGTCTTGTGCAGCTGGGCGATACTGAGGGCCGTATGCATCGCGTCGTCGCGGCGGGCCGCGATGCCGGCGCTCCGTGCAACGGTGGCGTCAGGTGTTCGATCGTGCATCGTCGACTGGGATTTCCAGGGTGTGGGCGGGGGAGTCCATGGGCAGTGCCGCGACACCGTGCCGGCATCGGCCTTCGTCGTCGCGGGACCTGTGCGAAGGTCGGGCACTACAGCGGTTGCCGGCCATCGCACGTCGATCGGTGCGCGCAGGGCGGGCGCCGGAGGCGTTCGCGGGCACATCGCTCGTCGCGGTGATCCGCCCCGACTTCGCCCGCCTGCGGTCCGGGCGGCGCCACGATGGCATCGCACATTCTCTCGCTCCCACTGGGTGCCCGTCCCGCGGCAGATGCGGTGCGACGCTGACCGGCGGTCCGCGCCGCTGAACGGCCTCGCCGGGACGCGCCGGCGGTGCCGCGCAAGCCGGTAAATCTATCGAGGCGTCCGAATCGAATCAAGCCGCGCGCGCGAGGTGCGCAGCATTGCGGTTGCGGCCTGCACGGCGCCGTGGTACATCATTTTGCATCGAGGGAACGGGCCTAACACACCGAACGGGGCCCGAGTCGTGCCGTGCAGGAATCACCCCATCCACGATCCGAGGCCACGAGCGAGGCGGTGCCGGGCGCCTACGGCCGACTGCTGCCGTTCCTGGCGCACCCGGTCCTGCGCGATCGCCCGCGGCGGCGGCTCACGGCGTGGACCTGGTTGGGCTGGCTGAGCCTGCTGCTGGTGCTCGGCTTCCTCGGCGGCCGGTTGGATGACCTGCTGGTGCACTGGTTCGGGTGGCGCATCGCGCCGGACACGTTTCAGGCCTATCTCGTCACCCACCCGTCGCTGGCAGCTGCCGCCATCGTGCTCGTTGCCCCGCTGCTCGAGGAACTCGCCTATCGCGCGTTTCTCTCCACAGCGCCGCCCGCGGTATTCGTCGGCCTGGCGTTCTTCCTGTGCTACACCTTCCTCGGCATCCGCATCAACCTCGAGCATCCGCGTGCGATCAGCACCATTCGCCACTACTTCGTGCCCTTCTGGACGCTCGTGCCGGCGAGTCTGGTGAGTCTCGCGCTGTACGTCTATGCGCGCGATGCGGTGCTGGGGTTCTTCCGCCGCCACGGCATCTGGGTGTTCTGGGTGTCATGCGTGCTGTTCGGCGTGGAGCACGCCGAGGTGTACTCCCGTACGCTCACCTGGTGGGCCCTGGTGCTGGTGCTGCCGCAGTTTCTCGTCGGCGTGGGGCTCGCGTACATCCGTATCGCCTTCGGCCTGCGCTGGAGCATCGCGACGCACCTGGCCTATGACGGCTTGATCGTGTCGGCGTCCTGGGCCTATCTCTCGACGGCGAGCGGAACCCCGCTGCGCGAGGCCGTCGGGCTCGTCCTGATGCTCCTGGTGGCCCTGATCCTGGTGTACGGACTTACCGTGACCTGGCGAGTCCTGCGCAACCACTGAGCCTGAGTGCCGGCGATCGCTGTGCGGTGCACGGTCGCACGCCGCGCTGCCGACGGGTCCGCCGCACCTCGGGCGGTGCGGCGGACCGGTTCCTGCCGACAGGACGTCTCAGAGCAGGCGCCGCCCGGCGGCGCTCGCGGCCTGCAGCCGCCGCTCGCCCTGCCGAGCCTGCTGCTCCAGTGTGTTGAATGCCGCGATCTGCGCCGGATCCGGTGCCCGATAGTCGAGCCCGATGCTCGACTGCAGGTAGGCGAGGAAGCTGCGCAGGCGCATGTTGTGCATGACGTCCCCTTCACTCGAGCGCACGTGACGCTGCACCACGGCGTGCACCGCGTCATGCAGCGCTTTCATCGCCGGGGCTGCGGCCGCGGCGCTCAGCTTGTGCTCCGCCACGGCCTTGGCCAGCTGCCGGCGCAGCAGGATCGCCGCATTGATGTCCCGGTCCAGCACATCCACGCTGCGGTGCAGCGCGAGCTGCAGGGCCAGGTGCTGCTTGAGGATGGCCGGCGTGGTGTGTACGCGCGGATCGAGTTTCACTTCGAACGACTGCCGGTACGCATGAGTCCCGTAGCGCAACACCACGGTGTAGCGGCCCGGATTGACCAGCGGTCCGCGTGCGCTCGCCGAGAGACCGTCCGTGACCTCAGGGGGCTCCCAGCCGATCACTTCCGTGGCATCGGCATAGCGCAGATTCCACTGGAAGCGATTCAAGCCCGGCGTCACCGCCGTCATCTTCTGCTGCGCCAGACGCTTGGCCTGCGAGGGCTGCAGGTTGTCGCGCACCGTGGCGGGCAGCTTCGGAGTGTGCCTGGGCTTCAGGTGCAGCGTGTAGTGCGCGATCGTCTCGCCCTGGGCATCCAGAAACGCCAGGCTCACCGGGGTCTGGCCGTGATAGCCGGCCGGGAGGTGGAAGAACACGGTCGCACCGAACGGCGGGTTCGTGCCCACCGACTCGCGGTGTTCCGCGCCGAAGTTCTGGCCGTAGGCGTGTGTCAGCCAGGCGGTTTCGGGCGCATACAGGCGCGTTGCGGCGCCCGACGGCAGCGCCGAGTGCGTCATTTGTTCGAGCAGCGGCACGTCATCAAGGATCCAGAACGAGCGGCCGTGCGTCGCGGCGACCAGTTCGCCCTCGCGCGAATCGAAGGCGAGATCACGCACCTGCACGTGCGGCAGGTTGACTCCGAGTGCCGTCCAGTGAGCGCCGCCGTCGAGACTGGCATACACGGTATTTCCGGTGCCGAGCACGAGGAGCTGCGGGTCCGCCGGATCCTGCTTCACGACGAACACGTATTGATCGTCCGGCAATCCCTGGGTGAGGGTCGTCCAGTGGCGCCCATAGTCCGTCGTCTTGAACACGTACGGATGGTAGTCATCCCACATGTAGCGCGACGCCGTGAGGTAGGCCGTGCCGGGCGCGACGTGCGAGGGCTCGATCGAGGTGATCTCGGCCCAGCGGGTGAGCTGCGGCGGGGTGACGAGCTGCCAGTGCTTGCCGCCATCGACCGTGACGTGAACCAGTCCGTCCTGCGAGCCGGCCCAGATCACGTGGGCGTTCAGCCGCGACACGGCGAGCGCCGAGATGTCCGGGAACACTTCGGCGCCGGTCTGGTCGAGGTTGATCGGACCGCCCGGCGGGCCTTCGGTCGCCGGGTCGTTGCGCGTCAGGTCCGGGCTGATCACCTTCCATGTGCGCCCGTGATCGTGGCTGACCATGACGTACTGAGAAGCCAGGAACAGCTCATTCGGGTCGTCGGGAGAGAAGAAGATCGGATGCGTCCAGCCGAAGCGGTATTGCATCCGCGCGGCATCGCCGCCGTCCATGTAGAGCGGGGAGGGACTCACCGAGCGGCGCATCCCGGTCAGCCGGTTGTAGCTCTGCATGACGGTGTAGTAGTCGCTGCCGTAGGTGACGTAGCGGCTGTCGGGCTTCGG
>JAKADE010000113.1:6850-7786 GCA_021820785.1 Pseudomonadota bacterium | reverse complement strand
GGCGTGCTCGATGCCGCCGATGTATTGATCGGCCGGCAGCCAGTAATCGGTGCGCGCATCGACCATGGCCTGGTCCTGATCCGGACAGGCGTAGCGCAGATAGTACCAGGACGAGTCGACGAACGTGTCCATGGTATCGGTTTCGCGGCGCGCGCTGCGCCCGCAGCGCGGACATTCACAGCGGTAAAATGCGGCGGATTTCGCCAGCGGATTGCCGCTGCCGTCCGGCACCAGATCCTCCGGCAGGCGCACCGGCAACTGCTCATCCGGCACCGGCACCTCACCGCAGTGCTCGCAGTGAATGAGCGGAATCGGGCAGCCCCAGTAGCGCTGGCGCGAGATGCCCCAGTCGCGCAGCCGGTACTGCACCCGCTTGCGGCCGAGGCCGCGCCGCTCCAACTCCGCGGCGAAGGCGTCGACCGCGGCCTGGAAATCGAGTCCGGAGAACTCCCCGGAATTCACCGTGATGCCGTGCTCGCCATAGGCGCTCTGCCATGGCGCCTCGATGCGCTCGTAGGCTGCGCTCGCCGAACGCACGACCATGGCGATCTCAATGCCGTTGCGGCTGGCGAACTCGAAATCCCGCTCGTCGTGCGCCGGGACGCCCATCACCGCGCCTTCGCCGTAGCTCATCAGCACGTAGTTGGCGACCCAGACCTCGATGGGCTTGCCGGTGAAAGGATGCAGCACGTGCAATCCGGTGCGCATGCCTTTCTTCTCCTGGGTGGCGACATCGGCCTCCATGACGCTGCCGCGGCGGCATTCCTCGATGAAAGCGGCGAGCTCGGCATTGCCGGCGCCCGCGGCCAGCGCCACCGGGTGCTCGGCGGCCACGGCCATGAAGGTCACGCCGTAGAGTGTGTCGACGCGCGTGGTGAAGACCTTCAGAGTCCCCTCGCCGCCGAGCGCGGCCCGCGTGTCGGGCGCATACGGGAA
>JAKADE010000113.1:0-6840 GCA_021820785.1 Pseudomonadota bacterium | reverse complement strand
GCCCTCGCTGCGGCCGATCCAGTTCGCCTGCATCAGCTTCACGCGCTCCGGCCAGCCCGGCAGCTGCTCGAGGTCCCCGAGCAGCTCCTCGGCATAGCGCGTGATGTTGAGGTAATACATCGGGATCTCGCGCTTCTCGATCAGCGCCCCGGTGCGCCAGCCGCGCCCCTCGATCACCTGTTCGTTGGCGAGCACCGTCTGGTCGATCGGATCCCAGTTGACCACCCCGGTCCGACGGTATGCGATGCCCTTCTCGAGCATGCGCAGGAACAGCCACTGGTTCCAGCGGTAGTAGCTCGGGTCGCAGGTCGCGAGCTCACGGCTCCAGTCGATGCCGAAGCCGAGCGATTTGAGCTGGCGGCGCATGTACTCGATGTTCTGGCGCGTCCAGCGGGCCGGCGGCACGCCGTTGCCCATGGCGGCATTCTCCGCCGGCAGCCCGAAGGCGTCCCAGCCCATCGGCTGCAGCACGTTGCGCCCCTGCATGCGCATGTAGCGGGCGAGCACATCGCCGATCGTGTAGTTGCGCACATGCCCCATGTGCAGCCGGCCAGACGGATAGGGAAACATCGAGAGGCAGTAGAACTTCTCCCGTCCGGGCACTTCGCGCACGTTGAACGTGCCGTTCGTTTCCCAATACTGCTGTGCCGCGCGCTCGACGGCCGCCGGATCGTAGGTCTGTTCCATCGGACAATCGCCTGGGTGTTCTCAAGTTCAGCGGAGGTGGACGCCGCAGGCCGCCTCGCGGCGCCTCACGGCAGGGGCATTGTACGGCGGCGGCCGAGCCGCCGCAGCGCGAACGCCGCGGCCAAGGCGGCCCCCGCCAGCACCACGGCAAGCCCGTTGCCGACCCGGGCGAAAGGCGTCATCCCGCTCATCGGGATGACCGCGGATTTCAGCACGACGGCGCGCATGGCCGGGGCCTCGGCAATGATCTGTCCCTGCGGCCCGATGACCCCGGAGATGCCATCGTCGGTCGCGACGATCATGTACCGCCCCTCCTCGAGGGTGCGCATGCGGGCCATCTGGAACTGCTGGGCGAGCTCGGAGCTGTCATCAAACCAGGCGTCGTCCGTGACGTTCACGAGCACATCCGCCTCCGGCAGCATGTGCAGCATGTAGCCACCGTAGGCCACTTCGTAGCACACCGTCGGGCCGAGCTTCAGGCCGGCCACCGGCAGCGGCTTCTGGTCAGGGCCGCCGCGAGTGAAACTCGAGGACGGCAGGTTCATCTCCCGCAGCCAGCGGCGTACGAAGCGCGGCAGCGGAATGATCTCCACGAGCGGCACCAGATGGTCCTTGTCGTACCAGCTGGCTTGGCGGCCGAGGGCGAGAATCGAGTTGTAGTAATCGCCCGAGGAGGACTCGCGCAGCGCGCCGAGCACGAGCGCCGAACCGTGTGCACGGGCGGCACGATCCAGGCTGGCGACGTAGGGAAACAGGTTGTTGATCAGGTCCGGCAGCGCCGACTCCGGCCAGACGATCAGTCGCGTGCCGAGCACCGATTCGGTCATGCGCCGGTAGCGTTCGAGAATCTGCGTGGAATGTGCGTTCTGCCACTTCTCGTGCTGGGGAATATTGGCCTGCACGATGGCCACCGAGGTCGACGGCCCGGACGGGTGCGTCCATGCGGTGCCACCGAGCGCTGCCGCCGCGAGCCACGGGACAATCAGCACCGCCGCTGCGATCAGACGCACGCGCAATGTGCCGCGCACCAGCGCCACGAGCGCACCGGACCCGACGAGCAGCACGAGGCTGATGCCATAGACCCCCGCGAGCGGCGCCAGATGCGCCAGTGCGGTGTCCGTTTGCGTGTAACCGAGCGTCAGCCAGGGGAATCCCGACAGCAGCCAGCCGCGCAGCCACTCGCTGATCAGCCAGGCCCCCGGTGCGGCGAGCAGCCAGCGCAGCGGACCGCTGCGAAAGAACCGGACCACCACATACCCGGTGAGCGCATGGTAGGCCGCCATCAGGCCCATCAGCGCAAGCGTCGCCAGCAGGGCGAGCCATGCCGGGGCGTCCAGATGGATGGCGTTGTAGAGCCAGTAGGTCCCGACCGCGAACAGGCCGAACCCGAACCACAATCCGAGCCATGCCGCACGGCGCGCGCCGGCACCTTCCCACAGCACCAGCAGCAATGCCGGACTCAACAGCGCGAACGGCCACCAGCCCTGCGGCGCGAACGCCGTGGCGAGCATCGCCCCGGCGCACAGCGCAAGGCCGTGGTGCCAGAGCGGGCCCGACGCGGGTTCGTCCGGTCGCGGACCTGCGGCGCGCCGGACACGGGCCGCGAATTCCCTCAGCGCCGCGCCGCTCAAACGGCCGACTCCGGCTCGCGCGGCGCGGTCATGCCGGCCGGCAGCACGACGCGCAGTGCATCGATGCGACGCCGGTCGGCCCGGGTGATGCGGAACTCGAATCCATCGATGGTCACGGCCTCGCCGCGGCGCGGCAGCCGGCCGAAGCGGCGCATCAGGAGCCCGGCCACGGTCTCGAATCCCTGCTCCTCGGGCAGGCGCGCGCCGAAGTGCTCATTGAACTCCTCGATGCGCGTGACACCGCGTACCAGATACTGCCGGTCGGCTTCCCTGCGGATATTCTGATCGTCGTCGACGTCGAACTCGTCGTCGATCTCCCCGACGATCTGCTCGATGACGTCCTCGATGGTAATCAGTCCGGCAACCCCGCCGTACTCGTCGACCACGATCGCCATGTGCTGGCGGTTGCCGCGAAACTCCTTCAGCAGCACGTCGAGCCGCTTCGATTCTGGCACGAACACCGCCGGGCGCATGTATTCGCGGATGTCGAAGCGATCACGCTCCTCATCGCTGCACAGGCGCAGCAGGTCCTTCGCGAGCAAGATGCCGGCGATGTCGTCGCGATCCTCATCGAGCACCGGGAAGCGGGAGTGCCCCGACTCGATCACGACCGGCAGGATCCGCTTGGCGGGGTCGTCTCGCTGCACGCACACCATCTGCGCACGCGGCACCATCACGTCGCGCGCATGCAGATCGGAGACGGCGAGCACGCCCTCAATCATGGTGAGGGCATCGGCCTGGAACAGGCCCCGCTCGCGAGCCTCGCGCAGCAGTGTCAGCAGATCCTGGCGATCGCGCGGCTCTGCGGCGAAGCTCCGCCACAGGCGCTTCAGCCACTGGCGGGTCTCACCCGGGGGATTCATCGGATGCTCCGGTACGGGTTGGCGAATCCGAGCGCGCGCAGCACGCTGATTTCACGTCGTTCCATGCGACGCGCGTCGGGCTCGGATTCGTGATCGTAGCCGAGCAGATGCAACGCGCCGTGCACCACGAGATGCGCCCAATGCGCCTGCAAGGGCTTGCCCTGCGCCAGAGCCTCGGTGCGCACGACCTGTGCACAGATGACGAGGTCACCGAGCGGCACTGGGGCCTCTGCGGCTGCCGTCGGCAGCGCAGCGGCCGGAAACGACAACACGTTCGTCGGCTTGTCCTTGCCGCGGTAACGGGCGTTGAGCCTGCGGCTCTCCGCCGGTCCCACCACGCGCACGGCAATTTCCCGCTTCGCACCCCGCCGCCCGAGGGCCGCGGCGGCCCAACGGGCGAAATCCGAATTGCGCGGCGCCCAGGCGCGCACGCGCCGCTGCACCTCGAGGCGCACGGGACGAGGTTCGATGCGCGCGGCGCGCGTGCGCATCAGGATGGATCCCCCTGGCGCGCAGTTCCGGTCCGGGATTCGTAAGCCTGAACGATGCGTTGCACCAGCGGGTGCCGCACCACGTCGCGCGCATCGAAGAACGTAAAGGCGACACCATCCACGCCGCGCAGCACGTCGATGACGTGGCTGAGGCCGGACTGGCGCCCGGCAGGCAGATCGGTCTGCGTAATATCACCGGTGACCACCGCCTTGGAACCGAAGCCGATGCGCGTCAGAAACATCTTCATCTGCTCGACGGTGGTGTTCTGCGCCTCATCGAGGATGATGAACGAGTCATTGAGCGAGCGGCCGCGCATGAAGGCGAGGGGCGCCACCTCGATCACGTTGCGCTCGATGAACCGCGACACGCGGTCGAACCCGAGCATCTCGTAGAGCGCGTCGTACATCGGCCGCAGGTACGGATCGACCTTTTGCGTCAGATCGCCGGGCAGGAAGCCGAGCCGCTCGCCGGCCTCGACGGCCGGTCGCACCAGCACGACTCGCCGGATGGTTTCGGCCTGCAGTGATTCGACGGCGCAGGCGACCGCCAGGTAGGTCTTGCCGGTGCCCGCCGGACCGATGCCGAAAGTGAGGTCATGCGAGCGGATGTGCGCGAGGTACTGGCGCTGGTGATGGCCGCGCGCGCGCAATCCGCCGCGCGGCAGGCGAATGGAGGATTCCGCGTGTTCCTCGCTCGGCGTGCGGCCGGACTCGTGTTCACGCAGCGCCAGATGGACGCGCTCGGGGGTCACTTCATCGCGCTCGGCGAGCGCAAATAGTTCGCGCAGCGTCTGCTCGGCGCTGTCCGCGCGTGCCCCGAGCACCTGGAAGCTGTCGCCGCGGCGTCGGATCTGCACGTCAAGCCGGTTCTCGAGCAGGCGCAGATTCTCATCGAGCGGCCCGCACAGATTGGCCAGGCGCGCGTTGTCCGCCGGTGCCAGTGCAAACTCGCGCGGCGCATCCGGTCCGCTCACGGAGAGAGCCGTCCGCGCAGACTGTGCGACCGGGCCGCCGTGACCGCGACATTCGCGAACCGTCCGATGAGCTCAGGCGGGCCGGCGAAGTTGATCCACCGGTTGTTCTCGGTGCGTCCGGCGAGCTCGCGTGCGTCCTTCTTGGATGGACGCTCGACGAGCACGCGCTGCACGCTGCCGACCATGCGTTCACTGATCTGCAGGGACTGCGCATCGAGCTGCGCCTGCAGGCGCGCCAACCGCTCGTGCTTGAGGTTCTCCGGTGTCTCATCCGGCAGCGAGGCCGCCGGCGTGCCGGGACGACGGCTGTAGATGAAGCTGAACGACTGATCGAGATCCGCATCGCGCACCAGCGCGAGCGTCGCCTCGAAGTCGCGCTCGGTCTCGCCGGGAAAACCGACGATGATGTCCGAGGAGATGCTGATGTCGGGCCGCACTGCGCGCAGCCTGCGCACCTTGTCCTTGAATTCGAGCGCGGTGTACCCGCGCTTCATCAGCGCGAGCACCCGGTCCGAGCCGCTTTGCACCGCCAGGTGCAGATGATTGGCGAGCTTCGGCACGTTCGCGTAGGCCTCGATGAGACTGTCGTCGAATTCCACCGGATGCGAAGTGGTAAAGCGGATCCGCTCGATGGCCGGGAGTGCCGCGACGTGATGAATGAGCGTCGCGAGGTCAACGGTGGCGCCATCGCGCATCGCGCCACGGTAGGCGTTGACGTTCTGACCGAGCAGTGTGACTTCACGCACGCCCTGCTCGGCGAGCTGATGGATCTCTTGCAAAACAGAATCGAATGGCCGACTGACTTCCTCACCGCGCGTATAGGGCACGATGCAGAAGCTGCAGTACTTGCTGCACCCCTCCATGACCGACACGAACGCCGAGCTGCCCTCGGTGCGCGGTGCCGGCAGATGATCGAACTTCTCGATCTCCGGGAAGCTCACGTCCACCTGCGCCCGACCCGTGCGGTACAGCGCGGCAATCATCTCCGGCAAGCGATGCAGGGTCTGCGGACCGAACACCAGATCGACGAATGGCGCACGCGCCGTGATCGCATCCCCCTCCTGGCTCGCCACACACCCGCCCACGCCGATCAGCACTTGCGGGCGCAGCGCTTTCAACTGCCGCCATTCACCGAGCAGGGAGAACACTTTTTCCTGCGCCTTCTCGCGCACCGAGCAGGTGTTCATCAGCAGCACGTCGGCTTCGGCAGGATCGTCGGTCGGGGTCAGGCCCACTCCGGCACGCAGCACGTCCGCCATGCGGGCGGAATCGTACTCATTCATCTGGCAGCCGAAAGTCTTGATGTAATAGTGGCGGGGCATAGGCTCATGGGGTACGGGAAGCGGGAATTTTACGGCCTGGACGGCCCGGCCGCACGACGGCGACCCGAAGTTCATTATCTCATTGATTTTCAGGGTATTGCGAAGTCCCGCCCTGCCCGCACGCCCGATTCGGTCCCCGGGGCGGGCGCCCCCAGCGCATCCGTGGGTCTGCTTGGGGTGCACTACCGCAAGATGGCGAAGCCCAGCGCAGGAGACGGGCCGGGGTGGCGATGTGCGGGTCAGCCGGCGGACCCTGCCGCGACGGGGCCACCGCCCGATCGGGTTGCGGGTACCGGCATTCGCGTCGGGGACCGCGCTTCAGGCCGGCAATCTGCAGTCGGCCGGTCCGCCGGACGATGAAAAAACCTGCGACTGCGCCCGGAATTCCGCGCCCAGCCACGGCGCTTCCTGCGCGACATGGTCCACCACCGAGAACCGTCGATCGCGGCGGGCCGCCGTCGGCCGGCGCAACAGCCGCGCACTCAGGGAGGCAGCCGCCGCCGCACTCGGCAGCGCCGCAACCGCCAGCGCCCCGGCGGACAGCACCGCGAGCCTCGGCAGGCTCGCCCGTATCCGGTCGGGACGTGCGCTCAAACTCCTTGTTCTAGAACGGAATATCGTCGTCGAAATCCGTTCCTTCGCCGCCGGAGCTGCCGCCGCTTGGGCCACCGGCGCTCTGGCCGTAATCGGAACTCTCGCGCGGCGGGGCGCCACCGCCCGAACCGCCGCCACCACCGCCTCGGCCGCCGAGCATCTGCATGTCGTTCGCGACGATCTCCGTGGTGTAGCGCTCGTTACCCTGCTTGTCCTGCCACTTGCGGGTGCGCAGGCTGCCCTCGATGTAGACCTGCGAGCCCTTGCGCAAGTACTCG
>JAKADE010000112.1 GCA_021820785.1 Pseudomonadota bacterium | reverse complement strand
CGGCCGCATGCCCTACGGACGCTTCCAGGGCTACAACGTCCTCGGCGGACTCGCCTGGGTCTCGCTCTTTCTCTGGGGCGGGTACTTCTTCGGCAACGTGCCGCTGGTGAAGCGCAACTTCGGCCTGGTGACCCTCCTGATCATCGGGGTGTCGTTGGTGCCGGTGGTGCTGACATTTCTCAGACGCCACCGCGCGCATCCCGAAGTTCCCTGAAATCCCCGCCGTTGCGGTACCGCGGCGGGGCCGCGCGGCAGTATGATGCCGAGGCGGTGTCCGGCGAAGTGACCGGCCGCTGCCTGCCGAGCCCGTCCATGAGCCCACCGCCGATCAAGGTGTCCCGCACCGCCGCCGAGCGCAAGCACGACGCCTTCGTCGCCGCCGGTGCCGCGCCCAGTCGGTTCGGCCGGCGCGAACCGGCCCGCGGCGAGCGCCAACACCCGCGGCATCGGCGCTGAGCGCACCGGTGCGCCACCGAGCATGACCGCCCCGTACGACTACATCATCGTCGGCGCCGGATCGGCCGGCTGTGTGCTCGCGAACCGGTTGAGCGCCGACCCGGCACTGCGGGTCCTGGTGCTGGAAGCCGGTGGCCGCGATACCTCGTTTCTGATTCACATGCCGGCGGGCATCGCGCGGCTCACCACACCGGCGGTCAACTGGCTGTACGAGACCGAACCGCAGGTGGAGCTCGCCGGCCGCCGCCTGTTCTGGCCGCGCGGCAAGACCCTCGGCGGATCCAGTTCGATCAACGCCATGGTCTACATTCGCGGCCAGCGCACCGATTACGATCACTGGTGCAGTCTCGGCAACCCCGGCTGGGGATTCGACTCGGTGCTGCCGTACTTCCGCCGTGCCGAACACAACGAGTCCTTCGAGAACGAGTGGCACGGCCGCGGCGGTCCGCTGAACGTCAGCGCACGCCGCTACACCAACCCGCTCACCCACCAGTTCGTGGCTGCGGCCGAAGCGGCCGGCCTTCCGGTCAATCCGGACTTCAACGGCCGTGACCAGGAGGGCGCCGGGCTCTATCAAGTGACCCAGAAGGCGGGTCGGCGCTGCAGTGCGGCCAGCGCCTACCTGCACCCCGTCGCCCGCCGCCCCAACCTGACGGTGCTCACCGGTGCGCTGGCGCTGCGAGTTCTGTTCGAGGGGCGCCGGGCCGTCGGGATCGAGTGCCTGCGCGGTGGTACCCGAACCGAGGTCCGCGCGCAGCGCGAAGTGCTGCTCGCCGGCGGTGCCATCAACTCTCCGCAACTGCTGCTGCTCTCGGGGATTGGTCCGGCCGACGAGCTGCGCGCGCACGGACTCCCGGTGCGCCACGACCTGCCGGGTGTCGGACGCAACCTGCAGGACCATCTCGATGTGCACGTCATTCACGCGTGCAGGCGGCCGGTGACGCTCGACGCCCGCGCCCGAGGCTTCGGAGCCCTGCGCACGGCACTGCGTTACGCGCTGTTTCACGATGGCCCGGGCACGAGCAACGTGGCCGAGGCCGGCGCTTTTCTGCGCAGCTCGGCGCAGGCCTCGACGCCCGACGTGCAGATGCACTTCATCCCGGCCTACGTCGTCGATCACGGCCGGCGCAGAATGCCGGGCTCCGGCATGACGCTGCACGTGTGTTATTTGCGTCCGGGCAGCCGCGGTTCGATCCGCCTCGCTTCGGCGCAGCCGACCGAGGCTCCGCGCATCGACCCGGGCTATCTCACCGATCCGTCCGATCTGGCTCCGCTCATCGCCGGCATCCGGCGGGCGCGCGACATCTATGCGCAGGCGCCCCTGCGCGCCGATCTCGGTGAGGAAGTGTTTCCCGGCAGCGCACGGCACAGCGATGCCGATCTCGCACGCTTCATCCGCTCCGCGGCCGAAACCGAATATCACCCGGTCGGCACCTGCAAGATGGGCACGGATGCCGAGGCCGTGGTCGATCCGCTGCTGAGGGTCCGCGGACTGGAGGGTGTGCGGGTGGTGGATGCCTCGATCATGCCGACGCTGGTGAGCGGCAACACCAACGCGCCAGTCATCATGATCGCGGAGAAGGCCGCCGACCTGATTCTCGGCGTGCGCTCCGACCCGCACTGAGCGGGCACGGCGAGCGCGCCCGCATCTCAGGGCTTTGTGCGGGCGATCTTGCCGAGCACGCGCAGCGCGCGTTTCTTTCGGTGCGGGCCGCTCCCGGCGTGCACCTTGCCGCCGAGCACGCGCAGCGCCCGGTTCTTTTTCAGACTGAGCGCATCGCGCGCCTGCGCGGCGCTGAGCCACCCGCCCGTGAAGTCCGCACGCTGCAGTCCGACGCGGATGTAGGTGTTGTGACGCATCAGGCGCCAGATCAGCCGGCTGCGCTCGTTCTCGATCATGGCGATGATCGGGCCCTGATCGATGCCGAGGAAGGCGTCGTCGACCCAGCCGCGACCCCGGACCACGTGCCCGGTGCTCGCCAGGCGGGCATCGAGGAAGCTCGGATTGAACGAATCGAGAAAGCCGTAGCGGGTGTAGATCATGTCACCGTAGCGGCGCAGCAGCGCCTGCGTGGCCCGGGTCACGTAGCGTGGCACGAACATCAGCGAGCCGATGACCGCGGTCGGCGCCAGAGTGCCGTCATCGACGCTGTGCTTGCTGATGCCGCGCGCCACGTAACCGTAAAACTGCCGGAGGCGTCCGTCATAGCGCGCCCGGACGTAACCCGGTCCATCACACGCCGTCAGTCCCCAGATGTTCGCCCCATACCCCGCCCACCCATGCGGGTTGATGATGGCGTACCGACGTTGCACGAGCGTCGCGATCACACCGTTCAGGAAGTACGTCTCGCCCTGTGCCCGCATGAACGGATCGGCGATGCCGCGTAGATCGACCCACACGGCCGTGTACTGATAGCCGAACTGCGGTCCGAAGGACAACAGCGTCAGTCCGCCGACCCGACGCAGGTCGTGGTGGTCGGTGGCGGTCCAGGCGCTCCAGGCGTTGTGGCCGAGCGGGTGTGTCGGGGAGCCGAGGCCGAGGATGTAGAGGATCGACGCCTCGTTGTAGCCATGCCAACGCAGCTTGGAGAACCCCGTGCGGGGCATCCACGCCATGCTCACCAGGGCGTTGCCGCCGGGTGCCGACCAGCTCCAGTCGACGCGCCGGTACAGGCGATTGGCGAGCGAGCGCACCTGTTCCTCCGTCGGAGTGTCGTGGTCGAAATATTCCCCGGCCGTCAGCACGCCGGCCATGAGCAGCGCGGTATCGATGGTCGAGAGTTCACTGTGGCCGAAGCGCAGGCCCGTGTGCATGTTGAGGAAGTGATAGAAGAACCCGTGGTAGCCGGCATAGCCGTGTGCTCCCGGGCCCTGCGGCAGGTGCAGCAGAAATGACAGCACCTTACGCACCCGTCTGGCCGCAGCATGCCGTGTGACGTACCCGCGGTAAGCGCCGATCACGTCTGCCGTCAGGGCAAAACCGACCGCCGAGATGCTCGCCGGACCGTGCGGTGCAGGCCAGCGGTCGGGGGTCAGGCCGGTCTCCGGGTCCGCCGTCGTCCAGAAATAATCAAACGTGCGCCGCTCGATGTCCCGAAACATGCGCTTGGGGTGGCGCGCGAGGCGGCGGACGCAGGCGCGCGACAGCGGTGCCGTCGGATGGCGGGGCACGGGCAGTGCCGGGGAGGCCGTCGGACACTCCGGGCCACTGACTGCCGAGGGGGACGCGCTCGGCATCAGCTGCAGCGCATGGGTGTCCGGGCGGGTTGCCGCGACTGCTCCGCGCGTCGCCGCGAGGACCGCCCGGGTCGCGGCGTCGGCGAACACGTCCCCGTCGGTGCCGAGCTGCCGTACCGTGGCGGCGAGTGCGCGCCGCTGCGCCCGGTGCACGTAGGAATAGTGCAGCCAGGTCACCACGGCGATGGCGATGAGCCCGTCGAGCGCCAGGGCCCAGAACAGCGTGCGCCGGGCCTTCATCGCCTCCCCGCGCCGGTGTGTAAGCAGACGGCCGTCACGTCGCTGCGGCTAAATGCCCGACCCCGGCGCGGACGGCATGCTGAGCAGTGCGCTGCGGATCTCATCCATCCGCGCGGACGGATCGTACGGGGTCAAACCTCTGGACACGTGCATTTCCTTGAAATCGGGCCAGTCGGCGGCGGACACGCCCCGACGGTGCGGGCCGCATTCTGGGCGCGCACGTCGCCATTCGAAAGGCAATTGCGCTCCGCGTCAAGCGGCAGCGGGGTCACAAGCATGGCCTTGGCCGCAGGCAGGCCGGCCGCGGCGCGGGTAGCATGGGCCGATGATTGCCGCATCGCTCGCCGGGCGCACCATCGCCCTTCCCGAAGCGCGGGAACTGGAGCTCTTCGCGGCCCTGCTCGAGCGGCGGGGGGCCCGCGTCGTCCGCTGCCCGATGCTCGCCATCCGCGATGCGTCCGATCCGGCGCCGGTCCTCGCCTGGTGCCGGGCGCTCGCCGGCGGTCAGTTCGACGCGGTGATCCTGCTCACCGGGGAAGGCCTGCGCCGGCTGCTCGGGGCGCTCGAGCGGCACGCGCCGGCCCAGCGCCCGGATTTCCTCGCCGCACTGGCGCGCACGTACAAGATCACGCGTGGCCCGAAACCGGCCCAGGTCCTGCGCGAGTGGGGACTCACCGCCGATCTGGCGGCAGCGGAGCCGACCAGCCGCGGGGTGATCGAGGCGCTCTCGGGTCGCGCACTCACCGGCTGGCGCATCGGGGTGCAGCTCTACGGCAGCGAGCCGAACCGGCCACTCATCGAGTTCCTGCGGGCCGCCGGCGCAGCCGTCGCGACAGTCGCGCCCTACGTCTATGCGGACGGTGCGGATGAACAGGCGGTCCATGCGCTGCTGGAGCAGGTCCGCACCGGACAGATCGACGCCATCGCCTTCACCAGCTCCGCTCAACTCGAGCGGCTGGTCGGCATCGCGGGGGAGGAGGCGGTGCGCGGCGCGTTGCGTCACACCCTGGTGGCTGCCATCGGGCCGGTGACCGCCGCGTCCCTGCGCCGCCGCGGCATCGAGCCGCAGCTGACGCCGGCGGCCGCGTATTTCCTCAAACCGCTCACCTCGGCGCTGCAGCGCGCACTCGGGCGTGCGCAGCCCTAGTCGGATCCTTCGCGCAGTACCGTGAGCGGCGGCTGGCGCAGCACCGAACGGGTCGCGAGCCACCCGCTCGTCGCCACCAGCAGTGTGCCGCCGAAGAGCGCCGCGACCCCCGCGAGGGGATCGAACACGTAGGGCAGATTGAGCACGTCTCGGGTCAGGTACCACGCGCCGGCGCTGGCGCCGGCCGCGCCGATCAGACCCGACAGTGCGCCGAGCGCGGCGAACTCCGCCCAGATCCCCTGCGCCACCGTGGCGCGGCTCGCTCCGAGGGTGCGCAGCATCGCGCTCTCGAAGCGGCGCTGCTCGCGGCTCGACTGCACTGCCGCGAGCAACACGACCAGTCCGGCGCACAGCGTGAACAGAAACACGCTCTCGACCGCGAGAATGGCCTTCGTCAGCATGGAGCGCACATCCTGCAGCAACGCGTCGATGTCGAAAATCGACACGCTGGGGAAGCGCTGCGCGAGCGACGCCAGATCGCGCGCCTGGCGCGCCGTCAGGTAGGCGCTGGTGACGTAGGTGCCGGTCTCCTTGCGCAGCACGCCCGGGGCGAACACGAGAAAGAAATTCGGCTTGAAGCTGTCCCAGCGTACTTTGCGCACGCTCGCGATGCGCACGGTGAGGGTGGTGCCGCCCACTTCGAAGGTCAGCGGCTCGCCGAGTCGCAGATGCAGCCACCGCATGTACTCACTGGCCACAGACACCAGCGGCTCACCGGTCTGATCGGCGCTCCACCAGCGCCCGGCGATGACGCGGTTGCCGTCGCCGAGCACCGCGGAGTCGGTGAAATTCTGCTCGCGCAGCGCGAAATGTCGGGCGCGCGGGTTGGCGAAACGGATCGACTCGACCGGCCGGCCGTCGATCGCGCGCAGCCGGCCGCGCAGCAGCGGCAGCATGCGCTGCGGCCGCGCTCCGAGCTTCTCGAGCGCAGCGGCGAACGCCGTGCGACGGGCCGCCGGAATGTTGATGAAAAAATAATTGGGCAGGTCTGCCGGCAGCGTGCGGCGCCAGCCGCCGGTGAGGTCGGCGCGGATGATGCCCAGCAGGCAGAGCGCCATGATGCCCGTGCCGAACGCCACGATCTGCACGACGCTGTCCATGCGGCGGCGCCCGAGATTGGCGATGCCGTAGCGCCAGGCAACGCCGACCCGGCCACGCAGGCGGTTCGCGAGCGCCACCAGCAGCAACGCCGCGCCGAGCAGCACGAGGACGAACGCAGCCAATCCCGACGCCAGCATCACGAACGGCCGTCCGGGGCCCATCACCCAGCGGATCAGCAGGCCCAGGAGCGCGGCGGCCGGGCCGAAGGCGAGCCACACGCGCGGGCGGGGCGGATCCAGGTCGCGCCGCAGGACCCGCAGCGCCGGCGTACGCGTCAGCTGCAGCAGCGGCGGCAGTGCGAATCCGGCCAGCAACGCGAACGCCACCAGCACGCCGATGCCGGCCGGTGCGAGGCCCGGCGGCGGCAGTGCGCGCGCAGCCAGCAGCCCGCGCAGGGCATGCACCAGCCACAGCTGGGTCAGGGCACCGAGCGCGTCGCCGGCGGCGCCCGTGAGCAGCGCGATCGCGAGCAGCTGCGCCAGCGTCATGCCGAGGATGAACGCTCGCGTCGCACCGAGGGTCTTCAGCAGCGCTACGCTGTCCAGATGGCGGGCCACATACCGGCGCGCGGCCATGGCGACCGCGGCGGCACACAGCAGCACCGCGGTGAGACTCGCCAGATTGAGAAACCGCTCCGAGCGCTGCATGGCGCTGTGGATCTGCTGGCTGGCCTGCGCGATGGTGCGCAGCCGTTCCCCGGCACCCAGATGCGAGCGCAGCCAGGCGCGCAGCGCCGCGACGCGCCGCGCGCTGCCGGCGAACAGTGCGCTGTAGTGCACGCGGCTGCCCGGTTCGATCAGCTGCGTGCGGGCCAGGTCTGCGGCGTTCATCAGCAGGCTCGGCACCAGTCCGGAGAAGGTGCCGGCCTGGTCCGGCCGCGAAATCAACACCCGACCGACGGTGAAGGTGGCCGCACCGATCGTCAGGCGGGCGCCGGGACGCGCACCGAGCGAGGTGAGCAGCCGCGAATCGGCCCACACGATGCCGCTCGGCGGAATGCCGCGCGCCGCGGTTCCCGGTGCAAACGGCGCCGCGGCGGTGAGGATCTGGCCGCGCAGCGGATAGCCATCGGTGACCGCATACAGATCGGTCAGCTGGCTGCGCTGCCCGGCGAACACCACGCTCAGCATGCCGATGCTGCGCGCGCTGCGCAGACCGTCGCGCGCGGCTGCCGCGAACACTGCCGGGGCGATCGGCTGTGCCGAGTCCACCCGCAGGTCCGCCGCCAGCACCGATGAGGCCTGCAGTGTGACCGCCGCCCGGATCCGGCTGACCAGAAAGCCGACACCGGTGAGCGCGCCGACGGCCACCGTCAGCGCCAGCAGCAGTACGCCGAGCTCGCCGGAGCGCCACTCGCGGCCGAGCATGCGCAGCGCGAAGCGCACCGTGCGCATCATCAGAGCATCCGGCCTGCGTCCATGCGCACCGTGCGCCCGCAGCGCGCGGCGAGCTCCGGGTCATGGGTCACGAGCACGAGCGTGGTGCCCGCCTCGGTGTTCAAACCGAACAGCCGCTCGATGATGTTGGCCCCGGTCCGACTGTCGAGATTGCCGGTCGGCTCGTCGGCAAACAGCACCTCGGGCCGCGCCACGAACGCCCGGGCCAGGGCGACGCGCTGCTGCTCGCCCCCGGAGAGCTGCCGGGGGTAGTGG
>JAKADE010000111.1 GCA_021820785.1 Pseudomonadota bacterium | reverse complement strand
GCTGCGTTTTGGTGGCGTGCCGTCGCCTGAATGTATGCGGGCGAACGGGACAAGGAGTGGGCGCCGCGCGTCTCGTTCGGTCGGCGCCGCCAGACCATGCCGGGACGTCATGATCAGACCTGGGAGTCACGCTCATGTCCGTACTGAACCGCACCCGTCACTGGCTCGCCGCCTGCGCCATGACGCTCCTCGCTGGCGGACTCGCGCATGCGAGCACACTGTCCGCGACCTATTTCGAAGTCTCCAGCCACGATCCGAGCTTCAACACCATGTGTTGCGGGACCTACAACAACGAGGTCCTGCCCGCCCTCGGCCCCGATGGGTTGCCGCTGTACAACCCCAGCTATTCAGGCATAGCACCGAACTCGGCTGATATTACTGCTAGCGGTGAGCTGACTTGGTGGAGCCCGTCGCTCAATGCGAACGTCACGCAGACGGGCACCGGAACGATCACCCTGCCGTTCAATCAGACGTCCAACTTCTTCCCGCCGAACGGGACCGGCACGAGTGACTCCCAAGGCGGGCTGACGGCGATCTTCTCCGGGTACCTCAACGTGCCGACCACCGAGACGGTGAGTTTCAGCATCGGTGCGGACGATTCGGCGTTCGTGTACCTGGATGGCATGAACGTCTGCGACCTCGGCGGCGTCCATCCTTATTCGGTAGGCACGTGCAGCACCCAGACGATCACGGCCGGATCGCACAGCCTCCTGCTGTTCTACGACGACATGAACACCGTGCAGGCGGGCCTGTCGTTCAACGTGCAGACCCGCGGGGTCACGACCGTCGGGATGCCCGAACCGGGCTCGCTGGCCCTGCTGGCGGCCGGTCTGCTCGGCCTCGGGTTCGCCGCCTCGCGCCGCCGCCGCTCGGCCCTGAGCCGGCACAGCTGACAGTCGCTCCGAAGTCCCTCCGCGTCTTACCGACGTTTCTCACCGCCGCCCTGACGTCCCAGTCGTCAGGGCGGCGGTCTCGGGTTCAGGAACTTCCGAGCGCGCGAACCTGCAGCCTTCGAGCACCGCGCCACCGACTCCGCTGGCGAAGGTGCGCCGCACAGCTCACTCGGGCCGTAGCCCGGGGGCGGCAGCCTCCGCCTGCCGGGTCACGGACCCGTCGCATGCGCGCAAGCCGTGCTCGACCCCTTACAACGGCACGCCGCAGCGCGCGAGGACTTCGCGCAGATCGCGGATGGGAGGGAAGACCTCGTTGTTCCAATCCGTGCCCTGGGCATCGTGTGCACGCTGTTCGTGCTCGACGATCTCCTGGTCCTCACGGAAGATGTTTTCGGTGAATCGCACCACGAACGGCCATACCACGTGGATCAGTCCCGGGATCGGCGGCTTCTTCACCGACAGGTACCCGAAGGTGCGATTGGTCCGGTGCTCGGCATCGAGCGGCGTGTAGCACAGCCACACCTCGAGGACCGGATCCTGCGTCTCCTGGATGTTGCGGCCCACCCAGACCTTCAGGCTCTGCGACGGATAATCGGTGCGGATGCGCATGTGGTCCCGGAAATCCTGGCGCTCCTCCCCGCGGCTTCGCATCATGTCGACGATCACGCGCTCGCCGACCGTGGACTTGCCCTCGCTCCGGCTGAAGCTGTACTCGACCTCCGCCCAGCGGTCACCGTGTCTGCGCCCGAGGCAGCTGGCACGGATCGAGCCCATCTGTTTGCGGTGCATGAACTGGTGGTTCATGTCGAACAGATTCTCGTGCATGAACGTGTAGTGGCAGGCGACCTCGCGGTTCAGTCGCCGGGTCTTGTAGTCGCGGCGCTGAGAGGCCCCGAGCGAACCCGGCAGGCGCTCCTCGGCAAGTTCAGCCTTGCCGGGGAAGATGAAGATGAGCCCATCGATCTCGCGCACCGGGTAGCTGCGGACCCCGTTCGGACGGCGCTCCTTGCCCAGATACGGCACGTCCGTACACTTCCCGGAGCAGTCGTAGGCCCACCCGTGGTAGTGGCACTTCAGCAGGTCGCCAGCCACGACGCCGAGGTGCAGCGGCACCTGCCGGTGCGCACAGCGGTCCTCGAGCGCGAACACCCGGCCGCTCTCGCCGCGATAGAGCGCGATTGGCTCCCCGGCGAACCGTCGCCCGAGAATCTGCCCGGCCTTGAGCTCATCGGACCACGCCAGCGGATACCAGTAATCGGGATTCGCAGCCGTCCGCCTCAGATCCACATCATCGCGCGTGCCCCTCAGGCACTCCGCAGCCAAGGCCGATTGATCCTCGCGCATCGACGCCCCCTTGTTGTAATGAAAGCCGCAAGCCTACTCTCAAGCTGCATCCCGGAGAAAGCCCTGTTTGATGACACTTCCGGCATGCCCGGGCGGGCGCATCGTCGCCCTCGGATCGCGCGGGTGTCACCGGGACCTGCCGGTAACCCGGCGTCCGCGCCAACCCACGAGGTTCGCGCACGGCGCAGCCGACGTGCCGGGGAGCCCGGATCGGCACCCATTCGGCCTCGGTTCACATCCCGGAAGAACCTCTAGTCAGACCCCACTTTGTGCTGTAAAGTTCTCCGCGTCCGAGGATTTCGATGATACTGCGGCGCAACCGCTTGGGACGGGGGATGACAGCCGGCGTTTTGGGGACGAACGGCCGTCGACAGCTCCGTAGCGGTGCGGACGTGGCGAGAGGGGCTTTCTCCGGGCGAAGGGAGAGTTCACGCACCCCGCACACACACGTGGCGGGCGGCGTCGACTGCATCGCACGACCCTGACGCCCGACCCTGAGGCCGAAAGAGCAACAATAGCCGGCGTGCCTCAAACGTCCCGGCAGACCAGGCCAGTTGCGCATGCGCGATGATGACGATGTAGACGCACTCCCCTCCGATACTCACTGGACTCAACTGATCGCACCGCGCTACTGGGCGCTGTGGCTCATCCTCGGCATGCTGCGCCTGCTCGTGCTGCTGCCGTATCGCGCGCAGCTCGCCTGCGGTCGTGTACTCGGTGCGCTGCTGCGCAGAATGCCCGTGCGCTACGTGAGCATTGCCAAAACCAACATCGACATGTGCCTGGCCGATCTGCCGCCAGCCGAACGGAGACGGGTGCTCGAGCGGCACTTCCATAGCCTCGGCATTTCCGCGCTCGAGATTGCACTGGCGTGGTGGGGAGACGGCACGCATATCCGCAAACTCGCGTCCGTCGAGGGGTGCGAGCACGTCAAGGCCGCCCTCGCCCGGGGACGGGGCGCGATCCTGCTCACGGCGCATTTCACGCCCCTGGAGATCGGCGGGCGGATCCTCTCGGAACTGTTCCCCATCAACATCCTGTACCGGCCGACCAAGAACAAGGTTCTGGCCCATCTGCAGAACCGGCTGCGCAGCCGCAACGGCGGGCGCGCGATCCGCAGCGACGACATTCGCGCGATGGTCGCGGCACTCAAAAACAATGAATGCGTATGGTTCGCCCCGGATCAGTGCTACCGCAAGAAGGGTGCGCAGATGGTCCCGTTCTTCGGCGTCCCCGCGGCCACGAATACCGCCACCTCACGCATCGCGCGCATGACCGGAGCGGCCGTATTGCCGTATTTCGTCGAGCGCCTGCCCGGCTGCGCCGGCTACCGGCTGGTGATCCTCCCGGCGCTCGAGGGCTTTCCCAGCGCCTGCCCTGCCGCCGACGCCGCGCAGTTTCATCGGCTGATCGAAGCACAGGTCCATGCCGCGCCGGATCAATATCTGTGGATCCACCGGCGGTTCAAAGGCATGACTGCGGACTACCCGGATTACTACCGGAAATCGCCGCCGAACCCCCACACGAAGAGCAGCGAGGCCCCCATCGCCCAGCCCGAGATGTAGCGTCGTCTCCGGAGCTGTCCTCATCGCTGCACGCACCCGGGCGGACTGCCGTTCCGCCACGGCCGAGATGAGCGGCAACCTGCGCCCGCATGACACGGAACGTCACTGCGCGAGCAACTCGCTCGCGAGCCGCAAGAACTCCTCGGCGCGGACCGGCTTGCTGAGCATCCGCAGGTTCCGGTCATGGGCCAGGTCCCTGATCGCCGAAGACGTATCGCCTGTGATCAAGATCACCTTCAGTGCAGAGCCACGCTCCTCACGCAGGCGCGCAATCACCTGGGTTCCGGTCTCATTCGCCGCGAGGTGGAAATCCGTGACCAGCAGGTCGATCTGACCGGAGTCCCGTGCCCGCTGCAGCGCTTCATCGCAGCACGCCGCCGTCACTACTGAGTAGCCCTCGGACTTCAGCAGCAGACGAGTGGCGTTGCGAACGTCCGGATCGTCCTCGACCAGCAGGATTCGCGCCGTTCGGGTCCGAGTAGCTTCCTGCACGGATCGCTCGGTAGCGCTCCGATCCTCGATGACGTCAGGCTCCGAGCCCTGCGGCACCCGCAGGGCGAAGGTCGAGCCTCTGCCCACCTCGGAGCGGATTTCGAGCGAAATCTGCAGCAGCGCCACCAGCCGCCGCACGATGCTCATGCCGAGCCCGTAGCCCTCGCGCGTGCTGTTAGTCGGTACGCCGACCTGATAGAACTCCTCGCCGATATGCTGAATCTGGTCTGCAGGGATCCCCACCCCGGTATCAATCACTTCGATTTCGACCATGTCCGACTCGACTCTGGCGCATAGCCGAATCTCCCCGGCACGGGTGTACTTGATGGCATTCGATGTCAGATTCCTGAGAATCTGCTCGATGAGTCCCAGGTCACTGTAGAAAAAGACGTTCGGCGTCGGCACGTGCGTATGCATCTGCAGTCCCTTTGCCGCCGCAACTCCGCCGAACTCTCTCGCCATCGTCTCGAACAGTGCTGCGACGGAGAAGTTCCCGGACTGCGGCGTGATGACGCCAGCCTCCAGCTTGCTGATGTCAAGCAGCGCACTCAGTAGCCGGCCGATGGTGCCGACGGCGACGGCCTGCTGTTCCAATGCATCGATGAGTTGCGGATCGGTGGTGCCGCGGCGCATTGCGCCGTTCAGGAGCGACACGGCCTGCAGCGGCTGGCGCAGATCATGGCTCGCGGTCGCGAGAAATCTCCCCTTGGTCTTCTCGGCCCGCTGGGCTTCCTCCCGGGCCTGGCGTGCCTGTTCGCCGGAACGCGCCAGTTCGACGTTTCGCTGCTCAAGTTCCCGGTTCGCCAGATCCAGACTCTCTGCACGCCGCATGATCTCCCGCTGCAGGTCCCGATTGCGGCGAAATCCAAGCACGAGCAGCGTGACCCCCATCATCATCAGAACCGCCGCGAGCAACGAGCTCGCGAGCGCATATTCTTGTACGGTCCTGTCGGCCGCAGCCGCCTCGACCAGACGCCGTCTCAGCAATCTGTTCTCATGCGCCGACAGCAGGTTGATCTGTTGCTCGAACCTGCGCATCCAGTCAAGACCGGCGTTCGTGCGCACGATGCGCTCGGCGGCCTGTGGTCCGGCGCTGTTGTAGATCGAGACGGTGCGTCGCAGCTCGGTGATCTCTTGCGCAATCGTTCGGTTAAGACTCGTCAGCGTCGCCGCCTGCGCCGGCTCCGCACCAGTGAGCTGGCGCAGACGTTTCTCCAGCTGGGGCACCCGCTTGAGCGCCGATTCGTACGGCGACAGATACGCCAGATTGCCGGTCAGCAGGTAGCCGCGCTGACCGCGCTCGGCATCCTGAATTGCATTTCGCAGTGAGCCCAACGTGAGGATGGTCTCAATGCTGTAGGTCACGAGTTGCTCGCGACGGATGGCCCGCGGCGAGCGGTTGAGCGCTTCGTAGCTCTGCAGCCCGA
Organism: Pseudomonadota bacterium; assembly: GCA_021820785.1. Next base: position 2,117 of record JAKADE010000111.1, on the reverse strand, counting down.
TGAGCAGCAGAAACGGCACGATGATCAGGGTTATGGCTGGCCACAGCCAATCCCGCGCTCCCGAATCGCGCACGCTCGGTTGTCCCGTGGCTGAAGTCATGCCGGAGGTCCTGTCCTTCTTCTGTATGCGAGGGCCCCTTCGTTGCGACGATCGCTGCTCCCCCGGGGCCGTTGATGGTCATCGCGCAGACACGTTTGCCCCGCTGATGGCCTGCGATACTGTGGCCACCCATCACCCCGGAGCCGCCCTCGAGCGCTCCCGAAATTCTTCGGTATGCAGCTTTGCATCCGCGTGGCATGCCGCCTAGTGCGGGCAATACGTACTCGGCACCGTCGTTGCAGCGCACCGCCGTGCAGGCCCGCACGACGGCACTGCGACCCGCCGCCTCAGACCTCCCCACCGGACAGACTCATACGCCGAGCCATCTGGGCACGCCGAGGGGACACCACGCGCATCGTGCGCTGGGCAGGGTGCGGGAGCGGCGTTCGGAAACCGCTTCGCTTATGATCAAGTCTGTGAAATCCATGCCGTGCCCGTCGGCATCGGTGCCGGGACTGCGGAGCGGACGGCCGGGGCTTCACCGGCGTCTGCACGCTCCTCGGCCCGCCGGGTGGCGTGGGAGGCTCTCGAGTACTGCGCACTGTGGTGGTGCGGCCAATGGCTTCGCCCCTGCAGTCCCACGCGAGAAGCAGGTCGCGCAGTTTCACACTGCGGTCTGCGTCCGCCTGTGCCCGCCGCAGTCGACGCTCCCCACCCTCACCACGGCCTGTGCTCCGAGCAGCCCACGCCGGGCCGTGTCCGCTCCGGCGCACCAGAGTCTGCCGCGCAACCGCAGCAGCGATGGCTGTGACGGCCAACCGCACCCGCGGCGGCTGAAACTTCCGGCCCTACCGCTGCAGATACTGATGCAGGAACGTCCCGATGCTCGTCAATGCCTTGATCCTCTCGCCGCTTCGCGTCAGGGAATTACCGCCATGCCGCAATTCCAGAAGCGTGACCGCCTTGCCCTGCGCCTTCAGTGCACGAGCCATCTCGTCGGTTTGACTCACGGGCACCACGGTATCGTCCCGCGCACCGATTAGCAAAACGTGCGCCGTGATGGCCCCGGCGGCATGCACGGGCGACTCTCGCGCAACCTGCGGATCCACAGGCGACCCAATCTGACTGCGCCACGCCACCAGCGCCGAATGATTCGAGTCGGTACCGCCGAACACATGAATCATGTGCGCAACGAGCGCACCGAGGTCCGAAATTCCGTTGACGCTCACCGCACAGGCGTAGGTCTGGGGTGAAAATGCAACGCCTGCCAGGGCCGCATAGCCGCCGTATCCCATGCCTGCGATACACACCCGATGCGGATCCACCAGTCCCTGTTTCACCAGCAGGCGTACACCGTCGATCGCGTAGCGCTGAGACACCCCACCCCACAGCAAGAATCCGCCTTCCGTCGCGAGCGCCGTAGCCGGCACTTCAGGCTGCAAGACCGCGTCGCCCTGGGCTGCCAGATACTGTGCGAACCAATCGAAGTTGCTCAGAACGTCTCCGACGGCGCCCCCGGGCACCAGCACCACGAGTGGCAGGTCCTTGCCCCCGCCCGGCGGAACGTAGACTTGCGCCCTCACGCTGTGGCCGTCGCGTGTCCGATAGCGCACCGCATGCACCCGAGCCAGCCGGATGCGGGCCAGCTGCGGGTAACTCTCGCCGGCGATGACCGCGCTGTGGGCCGCAAAATTGATCAGGTAATAGGTCGGCGCATCCTGGGGATCATCGACCTCGGCGAGCACCGCCTGGCGATTCCTCGAATGATCGTAAACCTCGACCCGGCGCCCCGGGAACGCGCGCGCGACCGATTCGTAACGCATCTTCGCCGCAGAACTGAACCAGTACCTGTGCGGATCGGTGCGACCGGCCCACACGTAAATCAAAGACTTCGAGTATCTCGAGAGATCGAACTGAGTGACATTGTGCTTGACGGCCGGAAGTATCTTCTTGGGCGCTGAACCGTCGAGCGGGATTTTCCACAATCCGTTACGGCCCGGCAGGAATGTCAGGATTGCGTGTGCCTCGGGATCGAGTTCCGCAGCCCACTCGGGGCCTTGCCCGCCCTAGTGGTGAA
>JAKADE010000110.1 GCA_021820785.1 Pseudomonadota bacterium | reverse complement strand
TTCCATCTCGTAAATGCCTTCGTAGAAGGGCGTGGCGAGATCGAAGTACCCGCCATTGAGCATGACTTTCAGGTCGGGGTCATACTTCATGGCGCTCGCGAGGTCCGGCATCACGTTGAGTGCCTGCGGGAACCCGTAGGCCACCCCGGGGGCGCGGTGCTTGAAGTCCCAGGTGCGCCACAGCGGGATCTCCGGCAGGTACTTCATCCCCTTGCCGTAGTGCAGGTCCGAGTGCACGTATGCATTGAACGCCGAGACGTATGCGGAGCTGATGGCCGCGGCCTGCGGGTCGTACTCCGCGCGTTCGCTGAGCGGGTTCATCGAGGGGCCCGCAAAGCGCGTGTCGAGGCGACCGGTGGTCTCGTCCTGATCCGCGAGCAGCTCGTGCTCAAACTGCCCGCCATCGATGCGCAGATTGGCTTTCTCGATGTATGCCACCGGCAGACCGGTGTACTCGTGCAGCTGGGCAGCGATTGCGGCGAACTTCGAGGCGCTGAGCTGCGAGCCGTCGCGCAGTGCCTGGGCATAGTTGGTCATGGCGAACTGCTCGACCTTGGCGAGCAGCGGCTTCAGCGGCTGCGAGCTGTCGGGGAGCTTGTGGTGATACCACGCGGTGGCCGTCATGCTGGGCAGTGCGAGCTCGTATGGCAGATCGAGCCCCGGATCGAACTGAGCCAACCCCGTTGAAGCGTTGTAGTTGAGGATCTGTGAGAGCAGGATCACGCCATTGAAGTCGACGTTGTCGTGCGTCTCCAGCACGTTGATCAGAGCCGCAGAACGGGGGGTTCCATAGCTCTCGCCGAGCAGATACTTCGGAGAGTTCCAGCGTCCGTATTGGGTCAGGAACTTCATGATGAACTGCGAGAACGCGTGCACGTCCTGGTCCACCCCGAAGAAATGCTTGGCCGGATCGGGGCCACGCACGCGGCTGTAGCCGGTTCCGGGGGCATCGATGAACACCAGATCGCTGGAGTTGAGCAGGCTGTACTGGTTGTTCACCAGCTGATAGGGCGCTGCCGGGGTGTGGGTGTGATCATTGGTCACTACCCGCACCGGTCCGAAGGCACCCATGTGCAGCCACACGGTCGAAGAGCCCGGGCCACCATTGTAGAGGAAGGTGATCGGGCGCTTGCTCGGGTGGGTGCCGTCCTTGAAGTAGGCGACGTAGAACATGGAGGATTCGGCGGGCTGCTTCGCCTTGCCGGAGTTCTCCCCCGTCCCGTAGGCGTCCGTGGCGTCGTTCCAGCCGGCGGCGTGCACGAGAATCATGCCCGCGACGGCGTGGTAGTGAATGGTCTTGCCTTCGACCGTGACCGTGCCCGAGGTCGTGCTGGTCGCGGTGCTGAAGTACGGGTTGGCATGGGCGGCGCTCGGCGCGGCGTGCGCCGTCTTCGCCATGGCCGGAACGGCTGCCGCGGCCAGCGTCAGCGCCGAGGCGGCCGCCAGCACATCGATCCCGCGCCGGAAGAAACGGCTTCGCTTGGTGTCGCTCATGGTCAGCCTCCTGAAACGTTGTCGGTCTTGCGGATGAAGGCCGCAATGTTGGCGTGCAGCTGCTTCAGAGCGGGAATGTTCGCGTAGATCATGTGTCCCGACTTGTAATAGTGGTACGAAATGTTCGATTGCAGGCTGTCAGGGATCTGCAGGTGGTGCATCTCGTAGAGACCTTCACAGAACGGCGTAGCCAGATCGTAGTACCCGCCGTTCAGCATCACCTTCAGCAGCGGGTCGTACTTCATCGCGGTGGCCAGGTCCGGCATCACGTTGGTCGCGATCGGCAGCTTCATTCCGGCGCCCGGCGGGCGGTGCATGAAGTCCCAGTGAGCGTCGATCTCCGGCAGATAGCGCCGGTTCGTTGGATAGTGCAGGTCCTTGCTCGCATACGCATTGAACGCGCTTACGTAGGCGGAGCTGATCGCGGCGGACTGCGGATCGTAGAACGCCGTGCGGCTGAGCGGATCCATCGAAGGTCCGATGAAGCGCGAATCCAGCCGGCCGGTGGTCATGTCCTCGTTGGCGAGCAGTTCGTGCTCGAACTCCGGGCCGCTCACCTGCAGGCGTGCCTTCAGCAGATAGGACACCGGCAGTCCGATGTACTGATGCATCTGCTCGGCGATGCTCTCGCGCTCGGCCGAGGGCAGGCTCGCACCTTGCGCCAGGGCATTGGCGTACCGGCCCATCGCGAAGTGTTCGACCTGTTTCAGGAACGGCCGGAGCTTCGGCGGGTTCGAGGGCAGCGCATGGTGGTACCAGGCGGTTGCCGCCATGCTCGGCAGTGCCAGTTCGTACGGCAGTTCGACACCGGGGTCCGAGCCCGGGGCGTCGGCATTCAGCGAGAAGTTCAGGATCTGCGACAGCAGGATCACGCCGTTGAAATCGACGTTGCGGTTGAGCGTCAGATCCTTGATCAGTACCGCCGAGCGCGGTGTCCCGTAGCTTTCCCCGAGGAGATACTTCGGGGAGTTCCAGCGCTTGTAGCGGGAGAGGAACTGGGTGATGAACGAAGCGAACGCGTGTCCGTCGGGGTCGACGCCGTAGAACGCCTTGGCGGCACCTTTGCCCTCGATGCGGCTGTAGCCGGTGCCGGGAGCGTCGATGAACACCAGGTCGGTGGCATCGAGCAGGCTGTAGTGATTCTTCACCAGGCTGTACGGCGCGGCGGGCGTGTGCGTGTCGTTGTTCGTCACGACGCGCACGGGGCCGAAGGCGCCCATGTGCAGCCACACGGTCGAGGAGCCCGGACCGCCGTTGTAGAGGAAGGTGATCGGCCGGTTGTGCGCCGGGACGCCGCGCTTGAAGTAAGCGACATAAAACACCGAGGCCACGGGCGGACCGTCCGGCATGCCGAGCGCGTGCTTGCCGGTGCCCGGCGTGGCGGCATCGTCCCAGCCCTTGGGGTGCACGATGATCGTTCCGGCGACCGCCTCGTAGGCGATCTTGTGCCCGTTGACGGTGACGCTACCGTAACTCTTCACCGCCTGGGGCGTGAACAGTGCGGAGGCCGTCGCGGCCGCGGGGGCCGGGGCCTGGGGACCCGCGGCGAGCGCGGGGGGAATGCAGGCGTCACACGCGGCCAGCGAAAAGACTGCCGCGAGCGCAACAACGTGCTTCATTCGGATGCTCCTCCTGCGCACGGCACGAGTTTTGGTGGACTGATTCGCGGGGCCGGGCGCCGCGGTATCATGCCCCATCCATCCGGCGCCGGGGGTGCAGGCGCCCCGGACCACGGCACCATTTGCGGCGAAAGCCCCGGGCCGCGCGACGAAACGAATGGCTCCGCGGCGATCGGCGGAGCGGGCACCGGGTGTGATGCCGAGCGAGCGTGAGCTTCGTCTCAGCCGCGCGTGCAGCCGGAGGAGGGCCGGGGCTCGCCGCGCCTGCGTCCGTTCCGGCTGTAGGTGCGCCGCAACAGTGGGGCGCCGCGACTGCCGTGCGCATCGGCTTTGCTTGTCTGGCGTCTGCAATCGGACTAGCGTAGCCGCATGTTTACGATGCTCCTGTGGCTCGTGCTCTTCGTGGTGTGCTGGCCGATCGCGATCCTCGCGTTGTTCCTCTGGCCGCTGGTGTGGCTGCTGCTGCTGCCGCTGCGCCTGGTCGGCCTCGTGTTCGAGGGCGTGTTCGAATTCCTGCGTGCCCTGGTGCTGTTGCCGGCGCGGATCCTCGGCGGTCGCGTGTGACCGGTGCGCCGGCGCGGCGCCCATTGGACGTGCGCGCCGCTGTGCGGCTAGACTCGCCCCTCCGCTCCTGAAGCCGCGATACCACCATGAGTTACGTGTTTGCGCCGCCGCCGCCCGTCAGTGCGCCGGTCGTCGGAATGTCCGCGCGTTTTCCGGTTCACCGCATCTACTGCGTGGGCTCGAATTACCGGGCGCACGCACAGGAGATGGGGCACACGGGACGGGAGCCGCCGGTTTTCTTCATGAAACCGCCGGATGCGCTCGTGCCGGTCGAGGCCGGTACGACGGGGGATCTGCCGTATCCGAGCCTGACACACAATCTTCATCACGAAGTGGAGCTGGTGCTCGCGATCGGGACCGGCGGGCGGGACATCCCGGCCGGCGAGGCGATGGAACACGTCTTCGGCTACGCCGTCGGACTCGACATGACCCGCCGCGACCTGCAGACGGAGATGAAGAAACGCTCGGCGCCCTGGTGCATCGGCAAGGGATTCGATCACGGCGCGCCGCTCGGGCCGATCACGGCGGCGGCACACGCCGGAGCGCTGCTCGAGGGACAGATCTCCCTGAGCGTCAACGGCGCTGAGCGCCAGCGCAGTGCGCTCGCGGATATGACCTGGAGCGTGCCCGAGATCATCGCCCACCTCTCGGCGGCCTGGGCGCTTGCACCGGGCGATCTGATCTACACCGGAACGCCGGCGGGTGTCGGCCCCGTCGAACGCGGTGATCTGATCGAGGCGGCCTGCACCGGACTCGAGCCGCTGCGCGTGCGGGTCCGCTGAGGGCTCAGACCCGCTCGAGCAGCAGCGCGATGCCCTGACCGACGCCAATGCACATGGTGCACAGCGCGCGCCGGGCGCCGGTGGCCTCGAGCTGACTCAGGGCGGTGGCCACGAGGCGCGCACCGCTTGCGCCGAGCGGGTGGCCGAGCGCGATCGCACCGCCGTTGGGATTGACGTGCTCGGCATCATCCGGCAGGCCGAGCTCGCGCAGCACCGCGAGGGATTGCGCGGCGAAGGCCTCGTTCAGCTCAATCACATCAATGGCTCCGAGGGCGATACCCGTGCGCTCCAGCAGCTTGCGCGTGGCCGGCGCGGGGCCGATTCCCATGATGCGCGGCGGAACGCCGGCAACTGCGCTGCCGAGGACGCGAGCGCGCGGTGTCAGGCCATAACGGGCCGCCGCGGCGTCGCTGGCGAGCAGCACCGCGGCGGCGCCATCGTTGATCCCCGAGGCGTTGCCCGCGGTCACCGATCCGTCCGGGCGCACCACACCTTTGAGCTTGCCCAGCATTTCGAGCGAGGAGTCCGGGCGCGGGTGCTCGTCCGCGTCGATCCGCAGCGTCGGCTGCTTGCGACGCTCGAGGGTCACGGGGACGAGTTCACGGGCGAAGAACCCGCGTGACTGGGCGCGCGCATAGCGCTGCTGGCTGCGCAGGGCAAAGGCGTCCTGGTCGGCGCGCGATATGCCGCGCTCGGCGACCAGGTTCTCCGCGGTTTGCGCCATGGAGTCGATCCCGAAGCGGCTCTGGATGAGCGGGTTGATGAAGCGCCAGCCGAGCGTGGTGTCCTCCAGCTTCGCGCTGCGCTCGAACGGCTGCTCGGCCTTGCCCAACACGAACGGAGCGCGGCTCATGCTCTCGACGCCGCCGGCGATCATCAAGTCCGCTTCGCCGGCGGTGATGGCGCGCGCGGCGATCGCGATGGCATCGAGGCTCGAGCCGCACAGGCGGTTCACCGTGGAGGCCGGGACACTCTCGGGCAGACCCGAGAGCAGCACGGCCATGCGCGCCACGTTGCGGTTGTCCTCGCCGGCCTGATTGGCGCAGCCGAGGTACACGTCATCGAGCCGTCCCCAGTCCAGTCCCGGATGGCGCTCCATCAGCGCCCGCAGCGGCAGGGCCGCCAGGTCGTCGGTGCGGACCGAGGCGAGCGCGCCTCCGTAGCGGCCGAACGGCGTACGCAGCGCGTCACAGATCAGTGCATGGGTCATCAGAGTTGCCCAAGTAATTGAAAAACAAGGCGTGCCACACTACTGCATCCGGCCGGGTTTATCCACGGCGACGTACGGCCCCGATACAATCGCGCCCTTACGATCCGCCGCGGGAAGCGCCCATGTCCTCGTTCAAAGCCATCCGTGTGCATCAGGGTTCCGCCGGTGTGAGCGCGGTGCTCGAACCGATCACGTCCGCGCCGCTCAGCCCGGGCGCAGTGCGGGTCCGGGTGGCCTATTCCGGGCTCAATTATAAGGATGCACTCGCCATCACCGGGCGCGGCGCGATCATGCGCTCCTACCCGCGCGTGGCCGGTATCGATCTGGCCGGCGTGGTCGAGGCGAGTGAGGATGCCGCCTTCAAGCCGGGGGACCGGGTGCTCGCCACCGGTGCCGGCCTCGGTGAGTGGCTCGACGGAGGACTCGCCGAGTACGCGCAGGTGCCCGCCGACGCGCTGCTCGCGCTGCCGGCAGGCTTGAGTCTGTTCGAATCGATGGCACTCGGTACCGCGGGGTTCACCGCCGCACTGGCGCTGCGCCGAATGCTCGAGAACCATCAGGATCCGGCCCAGGGGCCGGTCCTGGTGACCGGCGCCACCGGCGGGGTGGGCAGCATCGCACTGATGCTGCTCGCCGGGGCGGGCTTCGAGGCTGCGGCCCTGACCGGCAAGCCCGAGGCGGCCGCGTACCTGCGCGCACTCGGTGCTGCGACGGTACTCGAGCGCGGCGGGCTCGATCTGGGTGCCAAGCCGCTTGAGAAGGCGGTCTGGGGTGGGGCGCTCGACAATCTCGGCGGCGAGGTGTTGGCCTACCTCACCCGCACGGTCAAACCCTGGGGCAACATCGCGTGCATCGGACTGGCGCAGTCCGCGCAGCTGCACACCACGGTGATGCCGCTGATCCTGCGCGGCGTGAGCCTGCTCGGCATCCATTCGGTGCAGGTGCCGCGTCCGTGGCGCGAGGCGCTCTGGGGGCAACTCGCCGGACCCTGGAAACCGCAGCAGATCGAGTCGCGGCTGGTCCGTGCGCAGATCACTCTGGAGCAGGTGCCCGAGGCGGCCCGCGAACTCATCGCCGGCCGGGCGAGGGGACGCTACGTGGTGCGGATCGCGGGGGACCTCTGAGCGTGCGGAGTTCCCGGATGCACAGCGTCCCGCTCGCCGTTATGCTTCACGCCACGGCGCCGTCGCTCGGCGCATACCGATCCATCGGCAGGCGGAGCAGATGAACAGGGCAGTGACGGGGCGATTCGCGCAGCAGCGGGGCGGTTGGCAGTGCGGTGCACTGGCGGCGGGACGGCCCGGCGCGAGTGGCCGCTGAGCGCCCCGATGGCATCCACGGATTCCCCGGCCCGCGCCGGCGCGTCGGGCGAGCGGCTCAATACCAGGGCGGCCGGAGTGGTCGCGCTGGCCGTGCTGTGCAGCCGCATTCTCGGGCTGGTGCGCCTGCAGGTGTTTGCGGCACTGTTTGGCGCAGGGCGTCTGATGGACGTCTTCTTCATCGCCTTTCGGATCCCCAATCTGCTGCGCGACATGGTGGGCGAAGGTGCGCTCTCGACGGCGTTCGTCACCACCTTCAGCAAGACGGCGGCGCGCGACGGTGATGCGAGCGCCTGGCAGCTCGCCAACAAGGTTGTGACGCTGACGGCCGTCGTGGTCAGTGCCCTGGTGCTGCTCGGCATTGTGCTCGCGCCCTGGCTGGTGGCGCTGCTCGGCTGGGGGTTCGGGCCGGCCAAGGCGGCCCTCACCGTCGAGCTGACGCGGATCATGTATCCGTTCATCCTGATCGTGTCGCTCGCGGCACTGGTCATGGGCATGCTGAACGCACGCAACGTATTTGGCGTTCCGGCGCTCGCCTCGACCTTCTTCAACCTCGGTCTGATCCTCACCGGGGCGGGTCTCGGCTGGTGGCTCGATCCGCATTTCGGACCGAAGGCGACCGTCGCGCTCGCGGTGGGCGTGCTGGTCGGCGGGCTGCTGCAGCTCGGCGTGCAGATTCCCTCGCTGCGGCGATTCGGCTATCGCTACCGTCCGGATTTCCGCTGGCGCGACCCGGGTGTCAAGGCCATGCTGCTGATCATGGGCCCCTCGGTGATCGCCGCGAGCACCGTGCAGGTGAACGTGGTGGTGAACTCCGCATTCGCCTCGATGCTCGGCAATGGGCCGATTTCCTGGCTGGGGTACGCATTTC
>JAKADE010000109.1 GCA_021820785.1 Pseudomonadota bacterium | reverse complement strand
CGCCTTTCGCTGATTACCGCGTGCGCCCGATCGTCCTTGTCGGTAGCGGTGACGATCTGTTCGGCCTCGTCGAGATCGAGTCCAATAGAAGACCCTCCCGGCCTTACCGGGGAGGCAGCAAGCTTCCTCAAGGCCGGCCGGCTCCACCACCGCGCCCTCACCCCAAAGCAGGCCAAGCTCATGCGCCTGGCGATCGCCAATTACCGCAAGGCGAAGAAGCTCCTACGGACCTGGGAGGAGCACACACAGCGGCTCATCGAGCTCAACGCACCCGAATAGCCGTCAATGGCTGGACGGAAATTACCCGGAAATCACCCCGGCGATGTGCGGAAAGTAAGTCGGGCAGGTCGGACCAGAACATGGCGCACGATCGATTAGTGGACAATGTAATTGAGGACCCGACCGGGCCCTCGGCGCCCCCCGGGCCGTTGCGGCGATGCCGATCAGGCCGTACCTGGATGCAGGCGCTCGTAAACGAGTGCGAGCAGAAGGAAAAACATCGTATGCGCGAAGGCGAAGTAGAGCACACCGTCCACACTGAGAACGTGAATGCCAGCGAAGCCCTGCCCCAGCGCGGGCAGGACCATCGCCGCATTGGCCAGCCATACCAGCAGGGCGTAGAGCAGTCCCTTCGTCGCCGCCGGAAGCGTTCGCGTCAGGAGCGGCTCGAGCAATAAGCCATAGACCATCGCCATGGCCAATCCCACCACGATGTGGAAGCCGATCTTGAACCCCGGCGTGCCCACCGCCGGTACCGGCAGCGAATCCCAGACCCGTCCTAGGCCGAGGTGCGCCAGCGCGGGCCCTACCCACTGGTGCAGCAGCTTGAGCAGCCCCCCGTGACCGATATCCACGTGCACCCAGTCGGCCGCCTTCAGGAGGAGCGTGTTGACGCTGATGGCGACGGCGCCGGCGGCCAAAGCGGGAGTCGTTACGCCGCGGACAAGCCTCATCGGGGTATCGTCGCCACCAGGGCGCTGCAGGGTCCGCATCGGCTCCCCCCTCAATGGGCGATTCGATGGGATTGGGCAGGATCTTGATCGGATCCGCGTCTGCCGCTACCGACTCCTGACATGCTGCTGAACACTCCATCGCGCCGCACGAGTCCGTGGTACAGCGCGGCACCGACGTGGACGATGACGGTTAGGAAAAGCAGCAGCGCGAGGTAAGTGTGCGCAGTCCGCAGGACTGCGTACGCGACCGCATTCGGGCGAATGAGAGCGGGCAGATACAGGGAGTGCGCAATCGCGATCGGGAAGCCCTCGGCCGAGAGCATCGCCCACCCGATCAGGGGCATCGCCAGCATGAGCGTGTACAGCAGCCAATGGGAGGCGTGGGCTGCGAGCCGCTGCCACTCCGGCAAATCCGCGGGCAGAGGGGGCGGGGGATTGAGGACGCGGTTGGCCAGCCTCACTAGGGCGAGGACCAGAATGAGCAGGCCCAATGGCTCATGGATCTCAAGCAGCCAGCGGTGAGCCGCTGTGACGGTCGACACCATGCCGATGCCGATGAAGAGCATGGCGAGGATCAGCACCGCCATCAACCAGTGCAGAAGCCGCGCCAACGGAGAGAAGTACCGAGTCATCGTCGCCTCCCGTCCTTTCGAGAAACCGTTGGTGCCGCTCATTGCGCGCTCGGCCATATCACGGTGCGTGCGCGGGGAAATTTCGCTTCCTGGCTGGTGCGCAGCAGATAGGAGGCGGCGTAAATCGCCGATCGCGCGGCCAGCAGCGGATCGCTCGACACCACCATGCCGCGGGGAAGAACCGTCGGATCGAAGTTCACGTCCCGGCACGCTCCCGTGGTCTGGGAGGCCGCCGAAGTCAGGGTCAACGTCCCGGCGTCGATTTCGGGCCGCTGCGCGGGCCAGGCCACCGTCGCGAGCGTCGGGGCGTCGCGCGCACCGAGAATGAGCAGCAGACGCCAGCCCAGAGGACCTTGCGCGAGACGCCGAGCGATGTTCCTGGACAAATACAGAGGCGAGGTATCGTCCTGCGCCGCCAGCGCGGATGGCGAATTCAGGCTTTCAAAACGCCATCGCACTGCCGTGCGCGCGCCGGCCTTGTCAATGAGATAGAAGGTATCCAGACTGTTATAGGACTGGGTGGCATAGCTGTGCGACGGCCGGGTCGTGGCCGCCCAACGGAAGAATCCCGCGCTGTCGGGGTGCGCGCGGCGGAAATCCACGATCTTCGCCTTATCGGGCTTGCCGGTCCGCGGATCAGGCCGTTGCGCCTCGAGCAGATCGTAGAACCCACGCGGTGTGTTGACCGAGAAAACCGGCGCGTTCAGCATCGCGGTGCGCCATTGCTCGCCGTCTGATTGCTTGAACAATAGCGCCATGCCCCGCACTGGCACACTCGAGTCCGGGGCCGTGGGATTTGGACCCGGGATCGAGAATCGGCCGAGCACCGGGGTGAGCGCTCCGGGCTGGAAGACCTGTGCGATGGAATACCGGCTCGCCTGCCCCGAGCTCTGGAACGTGCCGGTGACGCAGATCCCCTGTGCATGGTTGCTCCTCAGCCCCGGATAATGGGCACCATCCTCCTGAAACACCCGCAGATAACTCTGAGGAGTCAACCGCTGGCCCGAGAGCCAACCGCCCACGTAGGCGAACAGAATGCTGGGCACCACAACCGCGGCCGCGATGATCGCGCTCGCGAATACAGATCGACGCATGGCGTGTTTCATGATTTCAGGCTCTGCAGCACTTGTAGGGGCAGGGTTCCGATGAGCAACGATCCACTCCCTCTTTGCGGAAACGCCATTACCGATACGTGCTCGGTAGTCGCGCTGTAGTGCCCAATCCGCGCGACGGCTGCGCGGATCTTCGCTTGCCTGAAGAACAGCTCCCGGCTGATCACGTACTGCACCAGAAGATGGCGGTGGTAATAGTACGCAAAGGCAATTGCGGGCTCGCCGCGAATAGTGGTGCGCCAGGCACCGGCCATCTGCGCCCGCCGCACCTTCAGTGGCCGCACCGGAAAGGGAGCCGAGCGCATCAGGGTCGCGAGCTGCTGCGCATCGGGCGGCGACAGCTCTCTCCCCAGATGCTGCCGGTAATCGGCCACCGCGGCCTGCACCATGGGAATCCGCCCTGATTTCTCCATCCGCGGCACCACCGCGTTGATCGCTATTCCCGCGGCGAACCCGGCCGCCAGCGCCCAGCCCAACCACGGCGGCACCCTGGGGAGACGCCCGTCGCGCGCTTGGTCCGGTCCGGGCTGCTCCGCGACAGCCAGTTGCTGACGGAGGCGCTCCCGAAATCTCGGGGAGGTCCGCTGGATGGGCATGGCAGCGACGGCGCCTGCGAGACGCCCATGAAGGTGCAACGCGCGCCGGCAACGCCGGCAGCCCGCGAGGTGCGCTTCCATCTGCGCGCGCTCCGCGGGCGAAAGCTCGTCGTCGAGGTACCCGTCGATCTGCTCCATCAGGCGTCGATGACGCTCTTCAACCGTGCCGGCATTCATGACACTTCCTCCTTTCCTGCGCCGGGGGCCGCCCCCCGATTGTTGCTCTCGCGAACGACGCAGCCGACGAGCATTGCCCGGGCGCGGTAGATCCGGCTCATGACCGTGCCCGGCGGTACCCCCAGGATCTCGGCGATCTCCCGGTATTTGAGCCCGTCGACATCGTGCAGCAGCAGGGCTTCGGCAAAATCCGCCGGCAGACGGTCGAGCATTCGCGCGAGCTCTGCCTGCTCCAGCTCGCGACTTAGCTGCTCGAACGGCTCGTCATCGCACTCCAGAGCGGCCTCGTAGTGCTCCTCGAGCGGCACCACGGGATGCAGCGCCTGGCGGCGCTGGTACTTGCGGTAGTAGTCGGCGACTTCTCGCTTCATGATCCGGTAGAGCCAACCGTAGACACGTTCCACATCTGTCAGGGACCCGAAGCCTTGCCACGCCTTGATGTAGGACTCCTGCACCACGTCCTCGGCGATTTCGAGGGACCCGACCAGACGCCGCGCCGCCGCCACCAGCCGATCGAGGTGCGGCAGCGTCAGTGCCTCGAACAACCCGGATGCCGTGCCGTCCCTACCCTTCCCTGGGCGCCTCCCAGAGTCACCAGGTTTCCGCCACATCTGCGTGAGGATATCGTTTTCCACGCCTCTATCCATGCCGCCCGGGGTGGTCCTACCCACAACTGCTTACTGCTTCAGCACATCGAGTGAATTGGTGTTGTCGTCGACGAAATACAGCATCAGATTACCGCTGCTGTCCTTGGAGGCCGCCAGACCGAACAGGGCCGAGCCGGTGCCGGCGGTCGCATTGACGGCGGTGGTGTCCACCAGCTTGGTTCCGACCAACTTGGCGCTGAAGGCGTAGCCGCTCCCCTGGGCATAGGGGTTGGGCGCGATCTCCACCAGGTTATTGTCGAGCTGATTGCCGCTGATCAGGTCCCCGTTGATAGGGTTCATGGTCAAGCCGACCGGAGCGTTCAGCGGTGACCCCTGATAAACGGTGACCCCCGTGGTCATTGAGGCAGGGCTGGTGGTCGCGTTGGGGAAGGCCACGATACTGTTCGTCGCTGTGCTTGCCACATAGAGTATGTCCGTCGCCGGATCATAAACCATCCCCTGCGGGCCCGTCGGGTCGAACGCGTTGTAGTTGACAGGCACGTAGCCTATGGTGGTCACGGTTTCGTGATCGAAATTCGGCGGCGTGAAGGCTTCACGCTGTACCCACCCGGTGCCGTTGTCGACCTCCGTGACGAAGAAATACGGGGTCGTCGTGCCGCTCTTGACCCCGAAAGCCTGGCCCCAGGGGCCCGCGAAAGTATCGGCAGCCGGCGAGAAGGTCGCGCCACTGGCGTTGTCGATAATGCCCTCGTTGTTTGGGAAATCCGTGCCGTCCGGGGTGATGACGACCACGTTTCCGTCCCCCGTGGAGTCCCCGTCGAGACTGTTCATGTAGCCCGGGAGGTAATTCGCGATCCACGTGGTACCCTTGGAGCTCACAGCAAGTGCGACAGGCCCGGCACCGATGTGCTCGCTGTAGAACGGCATGACCGCCCCGGTACTCGGCCGGTACAGCAGGATGCTGGTACCGGTATTGGCCCCGGTGCTGTTGCTGAAGTCACTGATCACCAAATCGCCGGGCTGCAGCACGGACTTGGCACCGCTGGCATCGAGACCGTTGAAGCTTGCAGGGACGATGGCCAGCCCATAGGGATTTCCGTCCTTGTTGGCGGCAACCATGCTCGCGAGGTTCGTGATCGTACTTAGCCCCACGATGGTGGTGACCGGACCTGCGGGCGCAGGCGGTGGGCTGTAAGCGGCGGTGCCCGCCGAACCACTGGAGCCGCAGGCGGCGACCGTCATCGTGGCGATGATCGTCGCAGCGCTGAGCGCCGCGCGGACGCCTCGAGCCGTGCGGGAGCGAGGGCTCGCCGCGCCATTCGTCTCATTTAAGCTCAGCATGATCTTTGCTGCACCTTTCGTGTTGGTCAAATAAAGTCAATTGCGCGCCGTCGCCGAACTGGGCCTGCAAGGCCGCAGGATTCGGGAGTGGCCTGTCGGGTTCAGTATGGTGCGCGGGCACGCCCTACCCGCTGCGCCGTGGTCCCGGCTGCGCCGCCTCACGGCGCAGCCGGACTCTATCCACTGTCAGCTCTGGTTCATTCCTCAGAAAGCGGGCGGTCTCATTGGCCGTCGTGAGCGTGCCCGTCGCGGTCATGGTGCCCGTCGTGTCCGCCACGGTGGTACAGCATGTCGAGCGAGTTGGTGTTGGCATCCACGAAATACACCTCGAGATTGCCGTTGGCATCCTTGCTCGCGACCAAGCCGAACAGCGCCGAGCCGGTGCCGGCTGCGGCATTGACTGGCGTTTTGTCCACGAGCTTCACGCCCACGGGCCGGGCGTCGAAGTCCCAGGTGCCCGAGTCCGCATCCGGCCGGGGAGCGATCTCGACCATGTCGTTGTTGAGCTGGTTCACGGTGATCAGATCGCCGTTGATCGGATTCATCGTCAGCCCGAGCGGAGCATTCAGCGGCGCGCCCCGATAGACGACGACCGGGGTGCTCATCCAGGGGCCACTCGTCGTGGCATTGGGAAAGGCGACGATGCTGTTGCTCGCGGTGCTCGCCACGTACAGGATGTCCCTCTTTGGGTCATACACCATGCCCTGCG
Source organism: Pseudomonadota bacterium (assembly GCA_021820785.1). The sequence continues at coordinate 1,733 of JAKADE010000109.1, read as the reverse complement.
GACCTGTGGGATCAAAACTGTTCATCCCGACGGGCAGTGAGCCGATGGTAACGACCTTCTCGTCGTTGAATTTGGGAGGCATGAATTCCTCCCGCTGCACCCAGCCCGACCCGTTGTCGACCTCGGTCACGAAGAAATAGGGCGTCGTGGTGCCACTCTTGACGGCAAAAGCCTGTCCCCAGGGGCCCGCGAACATGTTCGAGGCGGGGCTGAAGGTGGCGCCGCTGTCGTTGTCGATGATGCCCCAGTCATGCGGGAAGTCCGTGCCATTCGGCGTGATGACCACGACGTTGCCGTCGCCGGTGTTCGCACCATCGACAGTGTTCATGTAGCCTGGCAGGTAGTTGGCGATCCAGGCCGTGCCGAGGGAGCTGATCGCGATGGCCACCGGACCGGCGCCGATGTGCTCGGTGTAGTACGGCATGATCTTGCCGGCGCTCGGGCGGTAGAGCAGGATGCTGGTGCCCGTATTGGCTCCGGTGGAGTTGCTGAAATCGCTGATGAGCAGATCCCCGGGCTGCAGCACCGAGGGCTTGCCCTGAAACGTGCCGCTGAACACGGCGGGCGCCATCGCAAGACCATAGGGATTCTCATCTTTGTTGGCAGCCACCGTGCTCGCGAGAGTGGCGATCGCGTTCAGGCCATTGATCGTGGTGAAGGGGTGCTGGTGCTCGGCTTTCGACGACGGCGCGTGGGCAAGGGCGGTGCCGGCGAGGAGCGCCAAGGCCATCAGGGCGCCGACGCCGATGGCTCTGCCGCGCTGAGGGCGCGCGTCGGCGCAGACTGGGAATTCAGTGCTCGACTTCGTTGTATTCATGGCGGTCCCATTATTTGTTGAATGGATTAACTGAAGCGGGTCCGAAGCGCCGGGAGGCTGCTGCGCGTTCACTGGGGCGCTGGCGGCTCGGACCGGGACGACTCGGTGGCATCGTGGAGAAAGACGGCACGAGCGGTTCTTTTATTCCCGTGCAAGGCATTGCCCGTTTCCCGGCCGGGCCCCCCGGAGGCGCGGATGGTTGCGGTGAGTCCCGGCACCGGCTTGCGGCGCTGCGGCACGGTCGCTGCTGCAAAAGCGCAGCTATTCGCTCCCGGCGCGCGGATCGGGCGCGTCCGGGGTGGTGCCAGGCCTGCAAACGTGCTCAGTGCAGCTTGACGTGCGGCTCCGTGCGCCGGGTAATCATCCGCGCCAGGGTGTCCAGCGCCACCTTCGTCGGACCATACAACGCAAGATCGTGCATCTTGCGCAGCGAGGTGTACATGAGCCTCGCGAAGTAGCCCTCGAGCATCAGGCTTCCGCCGACGAGCCCGCCCATCAGGTTGCCGACCGTGCTGTGCCGACCCAGCGAGACGAGCGAGCCGAAGTCGCGGTAACGGTAGGGCAGCAGCGGCTTTCCGGCCAGCCGCCGTTTGATCTGCCGCGACATGTGCGTAGCCTGCTGGTGCGCCGCTTGCGCTCGCGGCGGGACGTTGCCCTCCTTGCCTATCCAGGGGCAGGCGGCGCAATCGCCGATGACGAAGACGGTGGCATCCCGAGTCGTCTGCAAGGTAGGTCCGACCACCAGCTGGTTCATCCCGTTGGCCTCGAGGCCGTCCAGATCACGCAGGAATTCCGGCGCCTTGATGCCGGCGGCCCACACGACGAGCTCGGCGGGAATGACCTGTCCATCGGCGAGCTTGATACCGCCCTTCATGACTTCGGCGACGCGAGCGCCGGTGCGCACCCGCACTCCCCG
>JAKADE010000108.1 GCA_021820785.1 Pseudomonadota bacterium | reverse complement strand
CCTCTCCGGCGCCCTCTATCCGCTTCAGCACCTGCCGGTGGCGCTCGCTGCCCTCACCCGCATCGATCCGCTGACCTATGGCGTCGACGGGCTGCGCGGCGCGCTGATCGCGCGCGGACATTTCAGTACCCTGCTCGACCTCGCGGTCATGGGCGGCCTCGCCGTCGTCCTGACCGTCGTGGGCGCCTGGCGGTTCTCGCGCATCGAGATCTGAGCCCGCCCCATCGGACAGCAGGGCGAGGCGCCGCGTCACGGGCGGAGCCCCGCGACCCCATCTTTTCCACGTCTATTCGCCATATCTGGCGAATAATCGGTATTTTTCGCCTTAATTCGTTAAATATTGCGAATACGATATCTCTATTTTTTGTGGTATGATTCGTCATATATCGCGAGTTACGTCATAATTTATTCTTTACTCGCAAGATACGGCGATTTATGAATGCGTACTCTGATCTGACGGATCCTGCCACCCTGCAGCTGCTGGGGCACCGCATCGAGCAGCATCGCATCGCGGCGAACCTCACCCAGGCTGAGCTGGCCGAACAGGCCGGCATCGGCAAGCGCACCCTGGAGCGGATCGAGACGGGCCATGGCACAGAGCTGCTCACCTTCATCCGCGTGCTGCGCGTGCTGCATCTGCTCGAGGGACTCGATCGACTGATCCCGGAACCGCCGCCGAGCCCGATCGCACAACTGAAGTTGCGGGACAAACAGCGGCGGCGCGTGACCCACGCACGCACCACGGCTGAGGGCCCCGAGTCGGGGCACACGAGCGCCGCGACATCCTGGACCTGGAATCCCCCCACCGCGCAACGGCCGCACGCCGCGAAGCGCAAACCCCGGACATGACCACGACGGCCGAGGTGAGGCTGTGGGGTCGGCGTATCGCCGCGGTCGCCTTGCAGGATGGACACGACGTCGCCGCATTTCAGTACGATCCCGATTTCGCGCGCAGCGGCATCGAAGTCTCTCCGCTCAGCATGCCGCTCTCCTCGCGCATCTATACATTCCCGTCACTGCCGCGACTCGCCTTTCAGGGACTCCCGGGACTGCTCGCCGACTCGTTACCGGACAAATTCGGCAACGCGCTGATCGATGCGTGGCTTGCCACGCAAGGCCGCTCGCCCGACACCTTCAATGCCATCGAGCGCCTCTGTTACATCGGTACGCGTGGCATGGGCGCTCTGGAATTCTCCCCCGTGACCGGTCCGAGGCATCGTCGCGCAACGAAGATCCACGTCGACGCGCTGATTGAACTGGCCTCCCAGATCCTCTCCAGCCGCAGCGCACTGCACGGCTCGTTTATCCAGGAGCGGCGCAATGGCGCGCTTCAGGAACTTCTGCGCGTCGGCACGTCCGCAGGCGGCGCGCGTGCGAAGGCCATCATCGCCTGGAATCCCGAGACGAACGAGGTGCGCTCCGGGCAGGTCACCGCGCCGGCGGGTTTCGGCTACTGGCTGCTGAAGTTCGACGGCGTGAGCGGCAACCGGGACAAGGAGCTCGAAGATCCGGCCGGCTATACCCTCATCGAGTACGCCTACGGGTTGATGGCCAGAGACGCCGGGATCGACATGACCGAATGTCGCGTGCTCGAAGAGGACGGACGGCGGCACTTCATGACCCGGCGCTTCGATCGCACCGAGGACGGCGGCAAGATCCACATGCAATCCCTCGCGGCGCTCGCCGATCTGGACTTCAACGCCGCCGGCGCGCACTCCTACGAACAGGCGTTTGGCGTCATCCGGCGGCTGAAGTTGCCAATGGCGGCCACCGAACAGCTGTTTCGCCGCATGGTGTTCAACGTCGTCGCCCGGAACCAGGACGATCACGTGAAAAACATCGCGTTCCTGATGAACCCCCGGGGCGAGTGGTCACTCGCCCCGGCCTTCGACGTGACCTATGCCTACAACCCCGCGGGGCACTGGACCGGCTCGCACCAGATGACGATCAATGGCAAGCGGGACGGGTTCACACTGGAGGATTTCCGCACGTGCGCCGCGACGGCGGGCCTGAAGCGAGGACGCGCCGAAACCATGCTCGATGAGGTTCGCACCGTCGTGCAGCGCTGGCCGACCTATGCAGAGCAGGCGGCCGTCTGGCCGCGGCAGCGAGATCAGATCCGCGCGGCGCTACGGCTCGACTTTCCGCGCACCGATCCCGCCACTCGATCCTGAGCCGAGGTGCCCGCCGCTTACGTCCCGAACAGCCGCTGCGCCTCGGCTGGACGACCGAACAGATAGCCCTGATAGTGGCTGCAGCCGCACTCGCGCAGCACCTCGAGCTGCGCCTGTGTCTCGACGCCCTCGGCGATCACATCGAGGCCGAGATGCCGGGCGATGGCGATGATGGTCGCGACGATCGCCCGGTCGTTCGGGTCCGTGACGATGTCGCGCACGAACGTCTGATCGATCTTCAGCTGATCGAGCGGCAGCTGCTTCAGATACTGCAGGGACGAGTAGCCGGTCCCGAAGTCATCGAGCGAGAACTGCACGCCCTCTTCCTTCAGGCGCCGCATGGTCATGACCGTCTTCTGCACGTCCCCCTGCAGCATCGTCTCGGTCAGCTCCAGTTTCAGACGCCGCGCTTCGATGCCGTGGCGGCCAATGGCGCGGCGCACCTGTTCGGCGAACTGCGGCTGCTGGAACTGCAGCGGACTGACGTTGACCGCAAGTGTCAGCTCCCGGGTGGACGGCGCGTCACGCCAGGCCGCCAGCTGTGCACAGGCGGTGTCGATCACCCACTCGCCGATCGGCAGGATCATCTGCGTCTCCTCGGCGAGCCCGATGTACTCCCCAGGGGGCACCAGACCGCGCACCGGATGGTTCCAGCGCAGCAGCGCCTCGGCGCCGATGCGCCGCCCGGTCGCATCGACCTGCGGCTGGTAGTGCAGCAGGAACTGCCCGGCACCGATCGCCTTGCGCAGCTCGCCCTCGAGCGTGGCACGGGAACTGACCATCTGCTGCATGTGCGGGTCGAAGAAGCGCAACGTGTTGCGCCCCGCCGCCTTGGCCTGATTCAGCGCGATATCCGCCTGCTGGATCAGATCGTGTGCGCCCATCTGCTGCCCGGGCAGCAGCGTCGCACCGACGCTGCAGCTGACGTGCACCTGATCGCCCAGAGGGCCCTGCGGCGAGCTCAGCATGCGCATGATCTTCAGACCGAACGATTCGGCGTGCGCCGCCGCCGCCCAGGGCTGCGGACCCAGGTCCTCCAGCAGCACCATGAACTCGTCCCCGCCCATCCGCGCCACCGTATCGCCGTCGCGCACTTCCCCGGCGAGGCGGGTCGCCACCTGCTGCAGCAAGGCATCGCCCGAAGCGTGACCCAGCGTCTCGTTGATGCTCTTGAAGTTGTCCAGTCCGAACAGCAGCAGTGCTCCGTGGCGGCCGGAGCGCGCGCAGGCGGAGATTGCCTGACGGAGCCGGTCCTGCAGCAGCTCGCGGTTCGGCAGTCGGGTGAGCTGATCGAAGAAGGCCAGCTGGCGGATCCGATCCTCGAACTGCTTGCGTTCGGTGAAATCCAGCATACAGGCCACGGTGAGCGGACCGTCCTCGAGGACGAGGCGCCGTGCGCTGACCAACACCGGGAACTCGCTGCCGTCGCGGCGCAGCCCGACGGTCTCGTACTCGCCGGGCGCGTCACGGCCATCGCGGCGCCGCTCGATGATCTCGCGCACCGCCGAACGCGCCCGTGGCGCGATCCGATCGAGGTACGGGGTGTCGAGCACTTCCGCGGCGCTGCGGTAACCGAACATCTCGGCGTAGCGGGCATTGACATCGATCGTGATGCCGTCGCGGCTGAAGGAGATGCCGATGGGCGATTGCTCGATCAGCGTGCGCAGTCGTATTTCGCTCTCGCGCAGGCGCGTCTCGGCATGCTTGCGCGCGGTGATGTCGCGCGAGGAATTGAACAGCACCGGCGTGTCACCGAGGCGCATCGCCACGGAACTGACCTCAACCTCGATGACCGAGCCGTCGCTGCGCCGGTGACGGGTCTCGAGCACCGTGCGCCGCGGCTCTCCGAAGCGGTCATGCAGGATCGCCACGAGCTGCTGCGGCGTGAACAGCGCATCCCACTGCGACACGTGCATGCCGATCACCTGCTCGCGCGTGTAGCCGAGCATCTCGCAGAACGAGTCGCTCGCCTCGATCACGTGTCCCTCGGGCGTGAGGATGTGCACGCCGTCGCTCGAGTTGCGCAGCAGGGCGAGGTTCTTGCTGCTCTCGCGCTGCAAGGCCGATTCCATGCGCCTGCGCTCGGTGACGTCGATCAGACAGGCGATCAGCGTCGTCACCCGTCCACTGGCATCACGCTGGACCGTCACTGAACAGTCGGTGACATGCGGCTCGCCGTTCCTGTCCCGCAGGATCCACTCCAGGCGCTGTTCCTCGCGTGTCCCGGCGCGCAGCGCCGCGAACCGCTCGGAGGTCTCCGGCGGCTGGATCGGGTCGCTCAACTCCTCGACCGTCTTGCCGATCAGCTCGCACGCGTCGTAACCGCTCAGCGCACAGGCGACGGCGTTCGACTGCACGATACGGCCACTCGCCGCGTCGAACGCGACCATCGCCGCCGGGGCACGCTCGAACAGCACCCGGAACCGCTGCTCCGACAGATGCAGCGCATGCTGCGTCTCCCACATGACCGCCGCACTCATCGCCGCGACCACCAGCAGGAACCCGAGCGGTCCGGGCTCGAAGCCGTGCACGACCGCCAGGCGCACCAGCAGTCCGAAGACCGCCAGCGGCACGAAACACGCCTGGGCGATGAACAGCCACCGCGCGCCGGGCTCGCGGGTGCGGCGATAGTGCACCCACAGCGCCCAGACGGCATAAATCATCACCCCGTAGAGCAGCAGCACCCCGAGGAACGTCGGCAGTCCGCTCTGGCCGACGCCGCGCGTGACGGTCTCGCCCCAGGGCAGCTTAAGCCGGGTGAGCCCGCTGAAGCGCCGATACTGGATGCCGTACGGCAACAGCTCGTTGGCGACGATCAACGCCACACAGCCGGCCGCATAGGCGCCGAGCAGCGCGCGAGCCCGCCGCCCGCGATGTCCGACGTAGAGCGCCACGAATGCCGCGACGCACCCCGTGGCCACGACGATGCAATCGATGTTGAGCTTCAGGGCGCGCAGGAATTGCGCGTCGCTCGCGGCGGTCATGCTCTGGGCGCTGAAGATGGCCGCGAGCGCGGCGAACAGGCCGATGCCGGCGAAAACCAGCAGTGTCGAACGCTCTGCCCGGCGCGCCACCGCAGCCGCCAGAACGTGCAGCATCGCGCAGACGATCGCGCCTGCCAGAAGGTACAGCGTGGGTACGACGAGCGCGATCACCACGACATCTTTTCCCGGCCCGAATCAGCCTCAGCCGTGAATGATCATCCGATCCGGCGTGCCCCTCGGGTGTGTCCCAGGTCACAGGATGCGACATCTGCGCACGGCCCGCGGCGCACGTCGCAGCGCGCTCCGGTCAGCCCCCGGCCCCCAGCCTCGCGCGCCGCACGGCGCGGAGCGCAACGCTCGGAGAGCCGATGACCTGGAGGCGCGGGCGGCCCGGATCCTGCCGGGGCCGCGCGTCGCGGCCCCGGCAGGCGGGAAGCGCCCCGGGGGGGATCAGGGCGCGCGCAGCGGTACCGCCGCGGTGCGGTAATCGACGGGCCAGCGGGCCGAGTGCTGCCAGGCCGGCAGTCGGATACGGACCGTCTGCACCAGGTGCTCGGCGGAATCCCCGAGCGACAGCTCGTACGCGCCGGCCGCACGGACCCAGCGCTGCGACCGCGTGTGGAACTCGGCGAGCAGGCGCGGATCGACCGTCACCGTGAGCGTGCGCTCGGCCCCGGGGGCGAGGCGCACCTTGCGCCAGCCGGCAAGCCGGCGCGGCACCGAGCCGTCGGCAGGCGCAACGTACACCTGCGGCACCGCGGCCCCCACGCGCCCACCGATGTTGCGCACCGTGAAGTGCACCACCAGACGGCCGTGCTCGAAGGCCGCCTTAAGTCCCTGATAGGCAAAGCGCGTGTACGACAGCCCGAACCCGAACGGGAACAGTGGCTTGCGGTGCTTCAGCTCGTACCAGCGGTAGCCAACCGCCGCGCCCTGGCGACCGTAGTCGATGCTGAACGGCTTGCCCGGCGGCAGGCCCGCGCCCGGCAGCTTCGGGAACGCGAGTTCGGCGGTCGAGGCCGGGAAGCTCACCGGCAGGTGACCGGACGGATCGACCGCACCGAACAGCACCCGGGCGATCGACGTGCCGCCGCCGGTACCGGGGAACCAGGTCTCGAGCACGCCGGCGACCTGGCCGAGCCACGGCATCAGGACCGGTCCGCCGCTCTCGATCACCACCACGGTGTGGGGGTTGGCGCGCGCCACCGCCGCCACCAGCCGGTTCTGCGTGCGCAGGTTCAGCGGCACGTCGATGCTCTCCGCCGCCCACTGCGTCACGAACACCACGACCCGGTTGGCCCACTTCGCCACCTGCACCGCATGAGTGAGGTTGCGTCCCGAGGCGTAGCGGAAGCGCGCCTGCGGCGCCTCCCCCATCATTGCGCCGAGCGGGGCCGAGGGCAGGTAGACCTCGGGGCCGGGGAAGTCCTTCGGTCCGAGCCCGCGCACGACGCTGCCGCCGACCGGGAAGACCGTGGACGAGCCGCCGCCGTCGATCACGCCGCGGTCGGCATAGCCGCCGATGACCGCGATCCGGTGCACGGTGCTCGAGAGCGGCAGCACCGCCCCGGCATTCTTCAGCAGCACGATGCCCTGTTCCTCGTCGGCTTCGGCCACCGCCTTGTCGGCCGCGAAGTTGATGTGCGCCCGGCGCACGAGGGGGTGATCGACCACCCCGACGGCGAACATCGAACGCAGGATGCGCAGGTCCATCTCATCGAGCACCCGCTCGGGCACCCGGCCGTCCTTCACGGCCTGTGCAAGCGCCGGCCCGTAGTACGGACGGTGATCGAACACACTCGACGCCGAGTCCTGATCGAGCCCCGCGAGCGCCGAGCGCACCGTGCTGTGCGTGGCGCCCCAGTCGCTCATGACGTAGCCGCGGAAACCCCAGTCCCCGTCGAGCACATGGCGCAGCAGCCAGGGGTTCTCGCAGTTGTAATGCCCGCGCGTGCGGTTATAGGCGCACATCAGCGCCCCGGGATGGCCGCGTTCGATGGCGAGCTCGAAGCCGAGCAGGTCCGACTCGCGTGCCGCGGCGCGCCCGATGCGCGCGTCATACACCATACGACCGGTTTCCTGGTCGTTCATGGCGAAGTGCTTCAGCACCGCGATCACGTGCTGGGACTGGATGCCGCGGATCTCCGCGCCGGCGATCACCCCGGTGAGCAGCGGATCCTCGCTCACGTACTCGAAATCCCGTCCGCCACGCACCTCGCGCACCAGGTCCGCTCCGGGCCCGAGCAGCACGTTGAACCCCGAGGCACGTGCCTCGGCGCCGATCATCGCCCCGCCCCGCTCCGCGAGGTGCGGGTTCCAGGTCGCCGCGGTCGCAAGCCCCGAGGGCAGCGAGGTGCGCTCTCGGAACACGTCGCTCGAGGCCCGCTGGGTCGCGACGCCGAGCCCGGCATCGCTCTCCCACTGCGGCGGGATCCCGAGGCGCGGCACGCCCGGTACGTAGCCCGCCGAGCCCATGCGCACCGCGCGCGGCGGCACGTAGTGGTTGCCCGGCATGACCGAGCCGAAGTAGCCGTACACCAGTCTGAGCTTCTCGGGCTGCGTCATGGCCCGCACCGCGAGCGCAGCGCGCTCATCGGGCGAGAGCTTCGGGTTGAGCCACGGCCGCGCGTTCCCCGCCGACGCTCCGTGCGCGCCGAGCACCCCCAGCAGCAGCACTGCGGGCGCAAAGGATCCCCTGATTCTATGCATCACTGTTTGAACTCCGGAGGACCCCAG
>JAKADE010000107.1 GCA_021820785.1 Pseudomonadota bacterium | reverse complement strand
CCGCGCGGCTGCACTCCGAATCGCGTTCATCGGCCAGCGCGAGCAATTCCCGGATCGCCGGCAAGGGGAATCCCAGCTCGCGCGCATGCCGGATGAAACTCAGCTTCTGCCGGTGAAGCTCACCGTAGCGGCGCTGTGCGCCGGGCGTGCGGGCCGCCGGGGGCAGCAGACCGACCTGCTCGTAGTAGCGGATGGTCTGCACTTTGCACCCGACGCTGCGGGCCAGCGCACCGATCGGCAGGGAGGGGTCGTGCATGCTTGAAGCTCCAGTGACTGGAGGTTTTAAGATACGTACCGACGCACCGCGCTTCAATCCCGGACCGGCGCGGAGAGATCTGGTGGGACACGCACACTCGCATCACGCAGGTCACGATCACGCTCACCCGACCGCCTCGGGCCATGACCACGGGCACGGTGCGGGCGCGCATCGGCTGCTGCTCGCCCTGGGCATCCTGCTGATCTTCACCGCCATCGAGGCGCTCGGCGGCTGGTTCGCCAATTCCATCGCCCTGCTCGCCGAAGCCGGTCACATGCTGGCCGATTGCGGCTCGCTCCTGCTCGCGGTGTTCGCCGTCCGTGCCAGCCGAAGACCGCCCGACGCGCGGCATACCTATGGCTCGAGCCGCTACCAGACCCTGGCCGCCTACACGAACGGGCTGATCCTGCTCGGACTGACCGTGGCCGTCACGGCCGAGGCGATCCGGCGGCTCATTGCACCACCGCCGGTCGACGGCCGGCTGATGCTGCTCATCGCCCTGCTGGGCGGTGTTGCCAACGTCGGGGCGTTCCTCGCGCTCTCCGGCGCCCGCTCACTCAACGAGCGCAGCGCCCGCGCCCATGTGCTCGGTGACCTTCTGGGATCGGCGGCAGCCGCGAGCGCCGCAGTGCTGATCGTCGCGTTCGGCTGGCGCCTCCCCGACCCGCTGCTTTCGTTGCTGGTGTCGATGCTGATCCTTCACTCGGGCTGGCAGCTGACGCGCGAGGCCGGTCACGTGCTGCTCCAGGGCGCACCGCATGAGGTGGACCCGGAGCACATCGCCCACGACCTCGAACACCTCCCGGGCGTGCGCAACATCCATCATCTGCACGTGTGGTCGATGACCGGGGACGCCCCGGTGGTGACGCTGCATGCAACGCTCGAGCCTTCAGACGACCCGCAATCGGTCCTGAAAGTGATCCTCGAGCGCTTGCGCGACCGGCATGGGATCACGCACGCCACCGTGCAGCTCGAGGGCGGATCCTGCCCCGATCCCGGCGAACACGGCTGTCATCGCGCGTGACCCCCGCCGAGCCTGCCGGGCAGGACTGCCCGGCAGGCTCGGCGCTCGCGGATGCGTGCCTGCCGGCTTCTAGCGCAGGTCGAAGCGATCCAGGTTCATCACCTTGGTCCACGCGGCCACGAAGTCGGTCACGAACTTGTCCTGTGCGTCCGCCGATCCATAGACCTCCGCCACCGCGCGCAATTCGGAGTTTGCGCCAAAGACCAGATCGACCCTCGTTGCGCTCCACTTGCGCTTGCCGCTCGCGCGCTCGACGCCTTCGAAGACGTTCTCATCGGCGGTGGCCTTCCACTCGGTGCGCATGTCGAGCAGGTGGACGAAGAAGTCGTTGCTGAGCGTACCGGGCCGCGCCGTGAACACGCCGTGCGGCGAGTTGTCGTGATTGGCCCCGAGCACACGCAGACCCCCGACGAGCACGGTCATCTCCGGCACCGTCAGGCCCAGCAGCTGCGCCTTGTCGATGAGCAACTCCTCGGCGGGCACGGCATAGCGCGCCTTGAGGTAGTTGCGGAAGCCGTCTGCGACCGGCTCCAGATATGCGAATGACTCGACGTCCGTCTGCTCGGCCGTCGCATCGGCCCGGCCCGGCGCAAATGGCACGGTGACGGCCCGGCCGGCTTTCTTGGCGGCCTGCTCGATCGCCGCCGAGCCCGCGAGCACGATCAGATCGGCGAGCGAGACCTGCTTGCCATTCGACTGTGCGCCGTTGAACGCGTGCTGGATGGACTCCAGCGAGGCCAGTACTTTGGCGAGCAGCGGCGGCTCATTGACCGGCCAATCCCTCTGCGGCGCAAGACGGATGCGCGCCCCGTTGGCGCCCCCGCGCTTGTCCGAGCCACGGAACGTACTCGCCGAGGCCCAGGCGACGCGCACGAGCTCCGCAGTCGAATGCCCTGAGGCAAGGATCTTCGCCTTCAGATCCGCAATGTCCCTGGCGTCGACCAGCGCGTGTTTGACCGGCGGGATCGGATCCTGCCAGATCAGCACTTCGTGCGGCACTTCCGGTCCGAGATAGCGCGCTCGCGGTCCCATGTCGCGGTGCGTCAGCTTGAACCACGCACGCGCAAATGCATCTGCGAATGCGTCGGGATGCTCGAGGAAGTGTCGCGAGATTTTTTCGTACGCCGGATCGACGCGCAGCGCAACGTCGGTCACCAGCATCGTCGGCACGTGATGCTTGGCCGGATCGAAGGGATCCGGAATCGGCTTCGCGTCACCCTTGGCGCGGTACTGGTAGGCCCCCGCCGGACTCTTGGTCAGTTCCCACTCGTAGCCGAACAGGTTGCTGAAGAAGTAGTGACTCCATTTCGTCGGTGTCTGCGTCCAGATCACCTCGGGGCCGCCGGTGATCGCATCCGGGCCGACGCCCGTACCGTACCGGCTCTTCCAGCCGAGACCGAGTTGCTCGAGCGGTGCGGCCTCGGGTTCCGGTCCGACGAGGCGCGGATCGCCCGCGCCGTGGGTCTTGCCGAAGCTGTGCCCGCCGGCGATCAACGCAACGGTCTCCTCGTCGTTCATCGCCATCCGCCGGAAGGTCTCGCGGATGTCGATCGCAGCGGCCGCCGGATCCGGCTTGCCGTTCGGCCCCTCCGGATTGACGTAGATCAGTCCCATCTGCACGGCTGCGAGCGGGTTCTCCAGGTCCCGTTGACCGGAGTAGCGCTGGTCGGCGAGCCAGGTGTCCTCCCGGCCCCAGTACACCGACTCGTCCGGCTCCCATGCATCCACCCGTCCGCCGCCGAAACCGAAGGTCTTGAAGCCCATCGATTCAAGCGCGACGTTGCCGGCGAGAATCATCAAGTCGCCCCAGGAGATCTTTCGACCGTACTTCTGCTTGATCGGCCAGAGCAGTCGACGCGCCTTGTCGAGGTTGGCATTGTCGGGCCAGGAATTCAGCGGCGCGAAGCGCTGCTGGGCGCTGCCCGCCCCGCCCCGTCCGTCCCCGATGCGGTATGTGCCCGCGGCATGCCACGCCATGCGCACCATCAAACCGCCGTAATGACCGAAGTCGGCCGGCCACCACTCCTGGCTGTCCGTCATCAGCGCATGCAGATCCTGCTTCAGCGCCTTGAAATCGAGCGTCTTGAATTCCTCCGCATAGTTGAACGGCTCGCCGAACGGACTGGCGCTCGGAGCGTTCTGACGGAGAATTCGCAGATTCAGCTGCTTCGGCCACCAATCGCCGTTCGAGCGCATGGCGCGGTGGGTCACTCCGTGTACCACGGGGCATTTCGATTCCGACATGATGAACTCCTGAGCTGATCAGACCGTGCACGCGCCGCAGCGATGTTTTCGGGCCGGCGCACGTTGCCGAGGACAACCCCGTGCTACGCGTGTCCCTCTTCGAGCAGGCTGCGCAGCATCCACGCAGTCTTCTCGTGGACCTCGAGACGCTGCGTCACCAGATCCGCGGTCGGCTGATCGTTCGCCGCATCGGCAATCGGGAACAGCTTGCGCGCGGTCGTGGCAACCTGCTCGTGCCCCTTGACGAGGTTCTTGATCATGTCTTTCGCCGCCGGAATCGACTCGTCCTCAGCGATACTGCTCAGTGCGCCGAGCGCCTTGTAGGTCCCGGGCGCGAAATGGCCGAGCGCGCGGATCCGCTCGGCGATCAGATCAACCGCAGTCCACAGTTCGTTGTACTGCTGCTCGAACATCAGATGCAGCGTCTGGAACATCGGACCGGTCACGTTCCAGTGATAATTGTGCGTCTTCAGGTACAGCGAGTACGTGTCGGCCATGACGCGCGCCAGGCCATCCGCGATCGCCTTGCGATCTTTGTCGCTGATGCCGATATTGATTTCCATGGAGACTCCTCGTGCTGTCGGGCAGTGCTGCGCGGCCGAGCCGGCCCGCGTGAACCGCCGTCGTGATGAGTGCTGATTTTATAGCAGATCGACGACGGCCTGGTCGAGCGCCGGGACGCGTGAAAACCGCAGTCCCGGTGCTGCAGCGCAACCCGGCAAGGACGCCTTGATCCGTGCATATTCCCGCGCCGAAGCGTTCGATGGCGGGTGAACCGTGTTCACTGTATCATGTTTGACACAGTTTCCCTCCCGTCGAGCCCGCATCGTGGCACATGCGAATCGGCCGCGGCTGATGGCGCTCGCCGGAGGAGCGAGCACGGCGCGTCACATGTTAGGAGCCTCGATGCCTCTCGAGACCAATCGCTCCGCGCGGGATACGGATCGATACGCCGGGAATCTTCGCGATGAACTCGACGGTGCTGCGCTCTACGCGGCGCTGGCGGACGCCGAGCAGGATCCGCTGCGGCGCGATCTGTTTAGTCAGCTCGCCCAGGCCGAAGCCACCCATGCTCAGCTGTGGCGGGACAAACTGCTCGAGGCAGGTGTCAAGCCGCAGCCGTTCGCGCCGAGCCTGCGCACCCGGGTCCTCGCCCGCCTGGCGCGCCACTTCGGAACGGCCTTTGTGCTGCCCTCGATCGCGGCAACGGAATTCGCCGACCGGAACAAGTACGCCACCCAGAAGGATGCCGCAGCGCTCGCGGCCGAAGAGCGCGGTCATGCCGCCGTGATCGCCGCAGCGGCGGGCACGTCCGGTCAGACCGGCATGGACATCGGGCGCGCCGAACCGTGGCATCGGGGCGTCTCGGGCAACAATCTGCGGGCTGCGGTGCTCGGCGCCAATGATGGACTGGTGTCGAATTTCTGTCTGATGATGGGTATCGCGGGGGCCCGGACCTCGACGCACACCGTGCTGCTGTCCGGGCTCGCCGGACTCATTGCCGGCGCCTGCTCCATGGCGCTCGGGGAGTGGCTCTCGGTGAGCAACGCCCGCGACCTGGCGAAAACCCAGCTCGCGCGCGAGCGCGAGGAGATCGAGCGGACGCCGCAGGCCGAGCAGCACGAGCTGGCGCTGATCTACCAGGCCAAGGGACTGCCGAAGCGCGACGCCCAACGCGTCGCGGCGCAGATCATGGCGAGCGGTGAGGCGGCATTGGACACCTTGGCGCGCGAGGAACTCGGCATCGACCCCGGCGAGCTCGGCGGCAGCCCCTGGGCTGCAGCCGGGATCTCCTTTGCGCTGTTTGCCGTCGGTGCACTGGTGCCGGTCCTGCCGCTTTTCTTGCTCTCCGGTGTCCCGGCGGTCCTGGCCTGCGCGGCAGCGAGCGCAGCGGGACTTGCCGCGATGGGCGCACTCACGGCCCTGTTCAATGGTCGCACGGTGGCGTACTCGGCGACGCGACAGCTCCTGCTCGGTGGCCTCGCCGCGGCCGTCACGTACGGGATCGGGATGCTGCTCGGCACGTCGCTCGGCTGAGCGCATGCAACGAGGCATGCTGCCCCGAGGTGTGCGACACGCTCTTGAGGTGCGACGAGACGCTCTGGCTGCCGCGCGGCTCCGGCCGTTGACGTCCCATGCGCGCCGGCGAGAGATGAACGCCCCGCGCACGTGTATCCGCGAGGTCACATCGGGGTGGCACTCTGTGGCCGTTCCCCCTGAAGTGCCGCGCCGCACCTCGGGCCGAGGTCGCGATATCCGGGCGTGAACGGCGCCCGTGCGGCACAATCTGCTCAGGTCATGCGCATGCACCACGCCGTCACACTCACCATCGCAGGTCTATGCGCCGCGGCACTCACCGCTATCCTGCAGAGCATCGCCCGCCGGCAGCGCGTGGCCCGGCAGGCGGCGCTGCGCGTGCTCACCGGCCATGCGCGAGCGCGCCGGCGCTCCGGTCGGCACCGCGCCCTCGGAGCGGCCGGCACCACGGCCATGCGCGCGGTCTGCTGCGACTGCGGCAGGCCCCCGGCACAGGCGGCGCTCAGCAGCCGGATCGCGCTCCTCACCGCGACGCCGCGCGCAGCGTCGCACCCGCGATGACCTCTGCTCGCGGCCGCATACCAACTTCGGCACACCTGAAACGGTCCGTCGCCGGTTGCGTGCTGCTGTTCAGCAGCGCCGCACTCGCCCATCAGCCACACGCGAGGCCCGATTCTTCCCCGCTGCGTCCCGTGATCGTCACGGCCCAGGGCGAGCGTCAACCGGTCACCGCCGTGCCTGAGAGCATCACGGTGTTCTCGGCCCGCACGCTGCGTGCACTCGGCATCCGCTCGTTCGACGATTACGCCAGCAAGACGCCCAATCTCTCGTTCGTGTACGGCGCCGGCTCGACTGGCATCTCGAACGCGCGCACGGTCGCGATCCGCGGCATCAGTGGACAGAACCTGTTCGGCACGTCGGGCGCCACGGGATTTTACATCGACGACACGCCACTGCCGGAGTCGATCAACCCGCGCATCATCGACGTGCGGCGCATCGAGGTGCTCAAGGGCCCCCAGGGAACGCTGTTCGGTGAGAGTTCCCTCGGCGGTACCGTGCGCATCATTTCGCGACGCCCCGACTTGCGGCGAGAGTCGTTGCGCTACCGCGCGGACGCCGGTTTCACCGCCGGCGGCGGCAGCGCCGACGGCGCTGCGAGCGTGATTGCCAACCTCGTCATGGCACCGGGTCGGATCGCCACACGCATCGTGCTGTTCGGCAGTCACGAGGCCGGATATCTCACCCGCACGTTCCCGGCCCCCTCGAGCCCCGCAACGACCGACCCGAATCTCCAGGTGCCGCGCACCCGCGTCGGGGATCAGGGCGCGAAGAGCATCTACGGCGGATCGATGACCACCCGCATCCATCTGGGCGGTGCGCTCGGCGTGCAGTTGCGGGTCATGGCGCAGGACACGCACACCAAAGGATTTCCGGCGGCCTTCGCGCCCCTGCCCGCCTTCAAGCCGCGCTACACCCTCGATCGGGCGTTCAATGTCGTATCCGGGGCCACCGACGCCTGGGTGCTGCCGTCGCTCGAGGTCCGTTGGCGGGGAGCGCGGGTGCACCTGGTGAGCGCCACCAGCTATTTTTACCGGCACAACCGCGACATCGAGGACTCGACCTACGGGACGCAGCAGATCCTGGCGAGCTATTACGGCGTCACCGATCTGCCCACGCAACCGTTTCTCTGGGACCAGGAACATTACGAGAACCAATTCACCGAGGAAGTCCGGCTGGCATTCAGACACGTGTGGGGCGTAAGCGGCACGTTCGGGGCATTCTATGCACGCACGCGTTCGCTGCTGGCCATCCCGCCGACCTACGCACAGGGCCTCGTCGGCGCGACCCGCAGCAATACGGTCGTCGGCCCCTGGCCGAACGATCTGCTGTGGACCGACAACAATCCGGCACTGCAGCGCGACGTCGCGCTGTTCGGACAACTCTACGTGCCGCTCGCGCACAGACTGACGCTCACGCTCGGAGCGCGCCAGTACTGGCTGCACCAACGCTCCGATTTCACCGCCAACGGCTTCAATAATTTCGGCCTCACCCCGAGTGCCCCGCAGTCGAGCCGCCAGTCCGGCGTCGATCCGAAGCTCGCCCTGTCGTACCGGTTCAAACGGCGGGCGCTCGTGTACGCCTCGGCCGCAGAAGGGTTCCGCGCCGGCGCGGCTCAGACCTACCTGCCCTTCTGCGCGCTGCCGACGCTGCCGATCGGCGACATCACCCATCTGAAATCCGACACGCTCTGGAGCTACGAGGTGGGCGGCAAGACGCCCGTGCCGGGCACGGGGCTGCTGCTCTCGGCGGCCGCGTTTCACATCGATTGGCGCAACCCGCAGCAGCAGGTCGCCCTGCCCTGCGAGGCGATCTTCGACATCAACGGC
>JAKADE010000106.1 GCA_021820785.1 Pseudomonadota bacterium | reverse complement strand
GGCGCAGAACGTACGCCCGGTGAGTTCCACCGTGATCCAGAACCTGCGCCGCGCCGGAGTGGTCATCCTCGGGCGCGCGAATCTCTCGGAGTGGGCCAACATCCGCTCAGGCCATTCGACCAGCGGCTGGAGCGCGGTCGGCGGGCTGACGCGCAACCCCTACATGCTCGATCGCACGGCCTGCGGGTCGAGTTCCGGCTCGGCCGCCGCGGTCGCCGCCGGACTCGCCGCAGCGGCCATCGGCACCGAAACCGACGGCTCGATCAGCTGCCCCTCTTCGATGAATGGCGTGGTGGGCCTGAAGCCGACCGTCGGCCTCGTCTCGCGCACGGGCATCGTGCCGATCAGCCAGTCGCAGGACACCGCTGGCCCGATCGCGCGCAGCGTGCGCGACGCCGCCCTGCTGCTGACCGCAATGGCCGGGAGCGATCCGCAAGATCCGGCGACGGCGCACGCCGACGCACACCGTACCAACTACGCCGCGGACCTCAAGCCCGGGGCGCTGAAGGGCGTGCGGCTCGGCGTAGCGGATTTCCTGCTGAAGAATTTCACACCGAAGACGCTGAAGGTCTTCCGGCACGCACTCGCGCTGCTGAAGGCCGAGGGCGCGGTGCTGGTGAAGGTCGATGACGAGCACCTCGCGCCGCTCGCGAAGAACGAGAACCTGGTGCTGATGACCGAACTGAAGGCGGACATGAAGGCCTACCTCGCCGCCTCTCCGCCGGCGGTGCGCAGCCGCACCCTCGCGGACCTGATCACCTTCGACAAGACCCATGCGCGCCAGGAAATGCGCTGGTTCGGACAGAGTCTGTTCCTCGCCGCCGAGCGCACCAAGGGACTTAAGGATCCGGCTTACCTGCGCGCCCGCGCCACGAACCGGCGGCTCGCCGGACCGCAGGGCATCGAGCGACTGCTCAGAGAACATCACGTCGTCGCGTTGATCTCCCCGACGCAGGATCCGGCGTCGGTCATCGATCTGGTCAACGGCGATGCCGGCATCGGCGGCGGGGACAGCACGCTGCCGGCCATTGCCGGGTATCCCTATATTACGGTGCCGATGGGGCAGGTGCAGGGTCTGCCGGTGGGACTGTCGTTCATCGGGATGAAGTGGTCCGAAGCCCGTCTGATCCGTCTGGCCTACGCGTTCGAGCACGCGGCGCATGCCTTCCGAACGCCGACGTACTCGCCGGACGTGCTGCATCGCAATCCGGTCGGGCAGCCCCTCTGCGGGGGCTGAGCATCCACGTCGAACGGGCCGGCGGCGGCACTGCGATCGCGGTGCCGCCCCCAGGAATGGCCACGAGCGGTGTTGGATCTGCGCCTTGACCGTAGCCAATGACAGGTGCTCGACAGAATGCCGCGGCCTGGACCACCTTGGCAACAGCGTCGGATTGGGAGTACGGTAAGGGCTGTCGAGGCCCACCATGACAGACTCCAAGCAGTGGCGCATCGTTCTGGTCGGTGAGGACACTTCTGTCCCGACTCGTCTGCAGGAATTACTCGCTGCACGGTCACACCAGGCGCACGTCCTTCAGCGTCCGTGAGATCTGCCGGAGGCGGCGGCCGATCCACGGCCAGACCTCATCATCTTCTGTGCCGGACCCGACGTCGAGTCAGCCCTGCGGTTCGCGGCAGAATCGCCCGAACGCCAGGAAATTCCGTTTCTCCTGATCACGCAATGCTGGGACGAAAGGCTCGTCCTGGCGGGTGCCCACCACGGCGCCCTGGCGGTGTTCGCCAGCCGTTATGAGAACCTGCCGATGTGCATTCCGGCGATCTGCTCGGCGATCGATCGTCACGCAGCGATGCGCCAACTGCTCCACCGCACTGAACAACTCAAAGCCGCCCTGGAGCAGGCACGCACGATCAGTGCAGCGACCGGCGTCCTGATGGAGCGGTTGCGGCTTACGCGGCAACAGGCATTCGAAGTCCTCCGCAGGGCCGCCAGAACACGCCGCACACGGCTGGGCGAGCTTGCGGGTGCGCTGCTGCTGACGCTCGAGTCGGTCAACACGCTGTACACCACGGCGTCCAGCCCGACCGGTCACGGAAAACGCGAAGCGGCGCACGGTACGGGATTGGGAATTTAGTATGATAAATCGGAGTTGGCTCACCTAGTCCCCGTGTGCCTCGCGCGCCAGTCCTTCGCCGGCCGCGCTCGACCCGCCCGACCCCTGCGACCGGATTCTCTCCGGGGCCCACGCTTCGCCCCTCACCCTGACTGAGGACCGTGTGGCAATTGATGCCCGCGGTAACTGTGCCATCGTGGAAACCCAACGGCTGCGTTCTGTTCAACATCCCAGACGCGTAGGCAGATTGCTCGATTCATTGCTCGACTCGGACCGCTTCATTCCCGAGCGAGCCAACCGCATCACCTCGGCGGCCGAGTTGCCGGCGCCGCTGCGCCGACTGAGCCGACTGATCGACGGCGAGGACTCCGTCTGGCGCTCATGGAGCGATGGCCGGCGCATCTGGTTCTTCGAAGCCGTATTTTCCCTCGAGTTATCCCGGGAGCGCGGCAAGCCGGTAATTCAGCTGCGCGAGTACGACGAGGTCGGAGACCTGTCTCGCTCGCGTCTGTTCGTGCAGACCGCCGAACACGGCTGGCAGGCGTGCGAGTGACCCCGCCTCGCCGTCAATCCGGGTACGCTCCGGAACTCCTCGCACTGCTCGCAACGCTCGCCAACGATACACGCCCGGTCGCATCGAAGCCGGATGCCGCGCCCGTGACGCTCTCCTGCGATTGCATGCGCACAAGTCTGCACCATCTGGCACGTTCGGCACGCGCTGCCGGTCTTCTGACGTACGCCTCCGTCGTCCTTCGTGTCGCGGAACGGCTGGAGCCTGCCCTCCGCGCCGAGGGGCCGTCCGATCTGCAATTCGCTTATCTGCGCCGCTGGGTCCGATTGTCCCGGCGCTATCTCAGCGCGCACGAAGATCTGCAGCACGCTGCAGCATTGGTGGACATGCTCGGCGGTGGATCGATGCCCACCATCGGTGCGGACGAACGGATCGAGCTGTTGCGCGGCCTGCTGAGGGAACCCGCACACGCCGCGACAGGTGCATCGATCACATTGACACCGCCCGCCGGCATCCCGGACCCGGATGGACCGGCTGCGCCGGTTTACCCGCAGGAACGGATCCAGAGTGCATTGTGCGCGGTGGCCCCTGCCGGACTTGCCCCTGCAGTGGACCGCAAGACGCTCGAGCTGCGCATCGAGGCGACGCGCCGCCCTGCGGCACACCAGATGCTGGCCGTTCTGTCCATCGAGCTGCAGGGCATCGAGCACATCATCGACAGTCTCGGCCGCGACTTCGGCGATGCCATGCTCGCGCAGGTGGCCCGATCGCTGGCGCGCGGCAGCATCTGCGACGGCTGGGTCGAGCGCTGCGCCGAGCAGCGGTTCGTCCTCGTTATACCCAATCGTCCGGCCGCGGATGTCGCCCAGGAGGCGGCTCGGCTCATCGAATTGATCGGCCGCTGCCACCACGTCAACGGTCAGCCGCTGGCTGTGACCGCCCGCATCGGCATCGCGATGTCTCCCGAACACGGCGCACACGGCAGCGAACTGCTCTGCCATGCGGAGACCGCCTTGCACCACACCCAGGCAGGCACCCACCCCCCACTGCAGTTCTATTCGGCCCACATGCGTGACGCAGCGCTGCGGCGGGTGAGTCTCGAGGCGCAGTTGCGCGAAGCGATCGAGGCGGGACGCTTCGAGCTGCATTACCAACCGAAGATCGCGGTTCGCACGGGCAGACTGTGCGGCGTCGAGGCACTGCTGCGCTGGCGGTGCGCGGAGCGCGGCCTCGTCCAGCCGTCGGAGTTCATCCCCATCGCGGAGCAGACTGGCCTGATCATGCCGCTCGGGGATTGGGTGATCGACGCAGCATGCCGTCAACTGCAGGACTGGCATGAACATTCCGGGCCGAGAGTGCCGGTTGCGATCAACCTCTCGCCGACGCAGCTGCATTCACCTTGCACGGTCGAGCGGATCGTGCACGCGCTCGAGCGACACGCGCTACCGGCACAGCTGCTCGAGTGCGAGATCACGGAGACGGCACTAATGGAGGATCACGGTGCGGCCTTCGATCATCTCTCGGAGCTCGCACGGCTCGGGGTGCGCCTGGCCCTCGATGATTTCGGCACCGGGTATTCGAATCTCGCCCAGCTCGGGCGACTGCCCCTGAGCGCGATCAAGCTCGACCGGTCGCTGATTTCGCGTCTCCCGGCATACCCGCGCGATGCGACCATTCTCGCCGCCATCGTCGACATCGGTCACGTGCTCGGCTCACGCGTGGTGGCAGAAGGCGTCGAGACCTCCGAGCAGTTTCATGCGATCGGCACGGCCGGCTGCGATGAATGCCAGGGGTTCCTCGTGGCGCGGCCAATGGGGGCGACTCAGTTCGCGCACTGGGCGCACCGCGCGGCGGCACCCGGCAAGGCAGCCTGAGCGTCGCGCGCCCGCGGCGCGACGAACGGGCGGTGTCGGGGGATGCCGCTAGGCCGCGCCGGCTTCGCCGCGGTGTCGCGTGAGCCAGACCTGCAGCCGCGCTGCGTCCATCGGCCGGGCGATGAGAAAGCCCTGGTACTCGTCGCAACCGGCGGCGGCGAGCAGGTCCCGCTGGCGAGGATCTTCGACCCCTTCGGCAACGACCCGCGCCCCGATCGAGCGGGCCATGTCGATGATCGCGCGCAGGATTGCCACATCGCGTGTACGCGTGGCGATGCCCGCGACCAGGGAACGGTCGATCTTCAGGGCCGCGAGCGGCAGACGCATCAGCTGACTGAGGTTCGAGTACCCGGTGCCGAAGTCATCGATCGCGACGCGTACGCCGAGGCGGCCAAGTTCCCCGAGGCAGCGCAATGCGGCGCCGGCGTCGCGCATCAGCGCCGATTCGGTGATCTCCACCTCCAGATGCGACGGGTCGACGCCGTGACGCTGCAGCGCTGCGTCGATCTGCTCGTGCATCTGGCGCGAACACAGCTGCACCGCGGAGAGGTTGACCGCGACCGGGACGTCGAGCACCCCGTCCCGATGCCAGCGCCCGAGCTGCCGGCACGCCTCCTCCAGCACCCACTCCCCGAGCGGGATGATCAGACCGCTCTCCTCGGCGATCGGAATGAACTCGGCCGGACCCACCGCGCCCTGCGGGCCGTTGCGCCAGCGGATCAGCGCCTCGAGGCCGCTCAGGCGTCCGGCGCAGAGCGAGAGTTTCGGCTGGTAATGCAATTCGAAGCGACCGGCTTCAATCGCCGCGCGCAGGTGTGCCTCGAGACTCACCCGACGCAGCGCCGCCTGGCGCATGTGCGGAGCGAACACCTGCGTGTTGTAGAGCCGGCGGGCACGCGCGTCGTGCAGCGCCGCATCGGCATTGGCGAGCAGTTCGGCGGCGCCGAGGCCGTGCTGGCCGGCCATCGCCAGACCGATCCGTGCGGTCACCGAGAGCAGATGCGGACCGACCCTGCGGCTGCGTCCGAGACGCGTGGCGAGTGCGCTCGCCGCCTCGGTGAGCGCGTGCGCCGTGAGTCCGGTGCGCACCAGTACAAAGTGATCGCGCCCCAGACGCCCGACCGTATCCTCCGGGGCTGCGGCGCGGATTAGATCGCGCGCGACGCGCGCCTGGATGGCGCTGCCGACTTCGGCACCGAGTGAATCAACGATGTCCTCGACACCGCTGATGCCGATCGACAGCACGCCAACGGCCCGATGCGCCGGTGCGGCCGCGGCCAGGATGTCCTGCAGTCTCGCCTGCAGGGCGGCTCGATCCGGCAGCCCGGTCAGCGCATCGCAGCTGCGGCGCTGCGCCGGGTCGGAAGGGATGCTGCACGCGCCGAGCAGATGCGTGCCCTCCTCGAGCGCACCCTGCAGCAACTGCGCGCGCTCCGCCGCGCTCATCGAACCGCTCGCGAGCGCCTCCACCATGCCGGCGGCGGCCCGCACGTCCGTGGGATCCTCGAGGTAGCGATTGCACTGCACGGCCATGCGCCGTACCAGCGCACGGTCCCGCGGACCAATCTGCCCGGCCCGAAGGCACGGCTCGAGCCGCTCGGCGAGACGCAGCACGACCGAGGAGAAACTCACCAGGCCGGAGGCGCGCGCCGCGCGCACCAGACGATGCAGTTCTGCGCGTACCGCACGTGCGTCGCGCACCTGACACTCGCTGTCGGGCGCATCGGCGGGTGTCTGCAGTCCCTGCGCGAGCGATGCGAACGTGCGCCCGGCTTCAGTGCGGGTGGCACGCCACGCGGTCATTCCGGTCAATCGCATTGCTGCCAGCCGTGTTCGATCGTGGAGACGAACGTCATCACGCGGGCGACGTCACCGACTTCGTCGTACTGCATCAGGCGGATGACGGGCTTGCCGCGCTCGCGCGACAGGTCGAGCGAAAACAGCGCCTCGAAGAACCAGATCCGTCCACCCTCGCTCCAGGCCCGCCACACCGAGTCACGCCGGTCGATGAGACGGCTGAGCAGCCGCAACGGCGCTGGCAGTACCGCCGCGCTCGCCACGCGGATCGCCCCGGCGGGCACCAGGGGAACGGAACCGATCAGCGAATCGAGCAGATCGCCGATGCGTCCCGGATGCTGAACGGTTCGCAGTCGCTGAGTTTCCATGATCACGCACTCCACCATCGGCGCGCCGAGCGATGCGCGGCGCACGGGCGTATGAGAGGGCGAGTCGGGGCCCCGGTGAGTTGGGGGGGCGCGGGAGAGCCGGCGCCGGGAGAGACGCGGCGTGCGTCTGAGCAGAGGCGCACGGAATAAGGTGCGTCCCGGGTTTTTATGTTATCTGGATTTCGCCGCGGGACTGCGAACCCGGTCACAGTCCGGCTCGGTAACCGTACGCCGTGGCAGGCTGCCGAGTTCGTTGATCGCCTCCAGCGCGGTCAGCATGCCGGCGGCGCTGTCGAGCAGCCGCATGCGCCGCGCACGCGCCGCGGCCCGCAGCGTCTCGAATGCGTCCTGCCGGCTCAGGTGCAGCCGCTCCATCAGCACCCCGCACGCCATGCTGATGGTCCGCGAGCGCTCGAGCGCCTCACTCATGCGCACGAGTCGCGCCCGCAGCTCCCGAACTTCGGCCGAGCGCTGCAGCGCCCCGAGAATCACCGGGACGCACTGCGGCAAGGTCGGATAGCTGCCGGCGAGGAACGCGAGTGCGCCATGCTCGGCGGCAGCGGCTGCGCCGCGCTCGTCCCACTGCGCCGCGAACACGATGAACGGAATCTCGAGCATGCCGGAGAGCGTCGCGCCGAGGGCGTAATCCGGGTCGGCTCCGGCGGCGACGCAGAGCACGACCAGGTCGGCCGTCTCGGCGCTGACTGCGGCCATCAAGTCGGCCGGATCGGCGTGCACGGCGGCGTGGTGTCCGCGTTCGAGGAGCAGATCCGCCAGACGCGCCGCAACCGACGTGTCGGTCGCGGTGATGAGGATCCGCCAGGATTGGGCGCGCTGGGTGGTCACTTCGTCTGCATCGCTCCTCTGCCGTACCGGCCCACCGCCTGAGTGCGCATGCGCCGTTGCCGATCGCGGCAGGCGGGAGGTGCCGCGGCCGTCTTCCCGGGGCGCTACCGAGCGCGCGGCGCGCCGCGCCCGCACCGGCCCGCTCACCGCGGCCTCCCTGGCACATCGAGAAAATCGTGACTGATCGCCTGCGGATACACAGTGAGCAATTCGCGCTGAATCGAGCCTGAATGTCTCGCGCCCCGTCGCCAAGTTGAGACGGTGCGGCATCGGCGCGCATTCTGAGCCCGCACGCCGCGCATGACGGCACCATTTGTCATAACAATCGATTTTTTGCGCGGGGCGCTCGCCCGTGCCGAGAGGTCTCAGCCGGCGCCTCGGGCGCCGCGACGCGCGGCCGGCTGCGCCGAGGTCGTCGCGATCAATTCCAACACTTCCCCGACCAGCGCGCGCATCGCGAGCGCGGCGCGCTCAGCATCGCCTGCGACGATGGCATCGAGCACCTCCTCA
>JAKADE010000105.1 GCA_021820785.1 Pseudomonadota bacterium | reverse complement strand
CGGCAGCGCATCGCGCACCGCACGGGCCTGCGCAGGCGAGGCGGCCCCGGCCCACAGCGGGTAGAAGGTGGTGATGAAGGGATAGTACGAGCGCCGCCCGGTGACGAAATCGTAGTCGGTGTACTGTCCGAGACGCCGGTTCCACAGATAGCGGTTGATCGCCTGCTTGCGGGCGGCGGCCGCCGCGCTCCAGCGGCGCGCGGCGGCGCTGTTCCCGAGGCGGCGCGCAAACGCGGCCAGATCGAGCGCGTAGCGGTACAGAAGACTGTTCAGGCCGACCGGCGCGTAGTCGATGGTCGAGCCGCTGTAGGGACCGAAACGGAACGTGGTATCGAAACCCGACTCGCGCATGGCCCGATCGCCGCGGTAGAACTTGCCGGTGAGCCGGTAGCCGCCGAACCAGGCGGCCGCACAGACGTGCGAGGTGCGCACGTCGCAGCTGACCTCGGCGAGTTTCGCTGCTGCGGCAGGATCAGGATCGCGCGCCGCGCGCACCAGATAGCCGCGGTTCTCCCCGGGGTGTCCGAGCAGGAAGCGGATCACCCCGCGGTAGTAGGCCGCGGAGCGCAGCTCGATCGCCGGCTGATCGCCGCCGTAATCGAAGTAGCGCGCCAGCCCGGTGTTGCCTGCGAGGTGCTCGCGCCGCTCCCAGAGCGAGTAGTCCTGAACGGCCAGCGGATAGGCGCGACGCAGCCAGGCCGTGGCGGCGAGACGGTTCGGAAACGCCCGCGGATCCTTCAGGAGCGTGCGGATCATCTCGCCGAGAAACGGCGGCTGGGAGCGCGACAGCGAAAACGTGGCGTTGGCGTTGAGCACCGCGCCGTAGTGCCTGACTTCGAAGAGAAAATTATCGACGATGCCGCGTGCCAGTGCGTCGCGGTGATCGCTCACCAGGCCGAGCACGATGAAGTAGCTGTCCCAGCCGAACATCTCGTTGAAGAATCCGCCAGGCACGACATACGGATGCGGCAGGTACAGCAGCCCCGGTACGCCGAGCGACGCCGGCTGCAGGCTGCCGAGCCGCACGATGCGCGCCGGCAGACGGCGCACGCTCACGTGACATCCGGCGGCCAATGCGCTCACCGCCGCGGGCAGGGGCAGATGCTTCGGCAGGTACAGCACCCGCTGCGGCCGGTGAGGTCCGCTCGGATAGGACGCGCAATCGCTCGTCGAGCGCGTGAGCGTGCCCCAGGCACGCGAGATGTAGGCGAGTGTGCGCGCAGTGAGCGGCGCCTGCGGCACGGCCGGTGCGGCCTCGACGGCGCCCGCCAGGAACAGCAGCGCCAGCGCGCACGGCGCGATGCGGAACGATCGTCTCATGGGGCCCTCCCGTGCGCACATGATGCTCATCGTCCGTCATGATGGACTGGCCGCGAGCTGCGGGCAAGCGCCCCCGGGCGCTTGCTGCCCGGAGCCCTCGCGTTCATCCTTGAGCCCCCCCGCCGCGTACTGCGCAGCGCAGCGCACATGGAGCCACCATGTTTGATCCGGCCGAGTTTCCCATCACGCGCAAATGGCCCGCGCGTCATCCGGAGCGACTGCAGCTGTACTCGCTGCCGACACCGAACGGTGTGAAAGTCTCGATCATGCTCGAGGAAGCCGGCCTGCCCTACGAGGCGCACCGCGTGGACTTCGCCCAGCAGGAGCAGCTCTCCGAGGCGTTCCGTTCACTCAACCCCAACGGCAAAATCCCGGCGATCCTCGATCCACAGGGCCCCGACGGCGCACCGCTCGCGCTGTTCGAGTCCGGTGCGATCCTGCTGTACCTGGCCGAGAAATGCGGCCGGATCCTGCCGAGCCGACCCGCGGCGCGCTATCACGTCATGCAGTGGCTGATGTTCCAGATGGGCGGCATCGGCCCGATGTTCGGTCAACTCGGCTATTTCCACCGCTTCGCGGGTCGGGAGCTCGAGGACAAGCGGCCGCGGGAGCGCTACGCAACCGAGTCACGCCGGCTGCTCGGAGTGCTCGAGGGCGAGCTTGCGCGGCACGAGTGGATCGCCGGGGCGGAGTACAGCATCGCGGACATCGCGATCTTTCCCTGGGTCCGCAATCTGGTCGGCTTTTACGCCGCGGGCGAACTCGTCGGGTTCGGCGACTTTCCGCACGTCAACGCGGCGCTCGAGCGCTTCGTGGCACGAGCGGCCGTGGCACGCGGACTGGAGGTTCCGCGCGCCCCCTGAGGCCGCGCTGCGGCCTCGGGGGGCGAAGTCCTCAGCGCCGCTTGAGCGCGTTCGCGATGAACGCCTCGATGTTGTGCTGCAGCTGCGGGAGCACTGCCGGATTCAGATAGAGCATGTGCCCGACCGGGTAGTAGTACTCGTGGATGTTGCCGTGCAGGGCCTGCGGCAGCCCCATGTGGGCGATGGTGAAGTTGGTGGCAAAGAACGGCGTCGCCATGTCGAACCAGCCGTTGTTGAGCATCAGCTGCATGCCCGGATCGTTGCTCATGGCGCGCGCCAGCGCCGGCGCCACGTTGCGCACGCGCGCCAGGCTCGTGCTGCTGCCGACACCCTCATCGAGGGCACTGAGCGGCGGCTGGTAATGACTCCAGTCCCAGGCGCTGAACGCGCTGGCGCTGCTCTGCACGTACAGGCGGTGGCTGCGGTAACCGAGCCCCTGGCGCACATACGCATCGAAACTCTCGGTAAGCGCCCCCCAGATCGCGGTCGTGGCCGCGCCGGCGGCAGTATCGCCCTGCTCCGGATCGAGCCGCTCCAGTTCGGGCGTGCTGAAGCGCGCATCGAAGCGTCCCGTGCTCGCACCGGTGCCGAGCAGGCGCCGCTGGAATACCGACAGTGGGATGCGCAGATCGGCCCGCTCCCACAGCGCGGTCGACAACCCGGTGTAGCGCGAGAGCTGGGCCGCAATCTGCGCCTTGCGCGTCGGGCTCAACGCCGAGCCCTCGAACAGTGCATGAGCGTAGGCTCCCCCGGCGAAGCGCTCGACCTTGTGCACGAATGCCGCGAGATCCTTCGGCCGCGGCGTGATGCGGTGGTGGTACCAGGCAACCGCCGCGTAGGACGGCAGATACAGCACGTAGGGCAGATCGTTGCCCGGGGTGTTGTTGAGCGTCGCGAAATCGAGCACGGTCGAGCACAGGATCACCCCGTTGAGGTAGACGCCCTGACCGACCAGATCCTCGGCCAGAACCGCCGAGCGCGTCGTGCCGTAGCTCTCCCCGAGCAGGAATTTCGGGGATTCGAAGCGGTCATTGCGCTGCACGTAGCGTTCGATGAACTGCGTGAACGCACGCGCATCGCCGTTGATCCCGTAGAACATCTTCGGCGTGCCGACGCCGACGATCCGGCTGTAGCCGGTCCCGACCGCATCAATGAAGACCAGGTCGGTCGCCCCGAGGATACTGTAGGCGTTCGGCACCAGGCGGTAGGGCGGCTGCTCGCGCCCGATCTGACCCGGCGCCGGCCATTCGATGCGCCGCGGTCCGAAGCCGCCGATATCCACCAGCGCGGAGGCAAAACCCGGTCCGCCGTTGTACGCGAAGGTCACCGGACGCTTGCCCGGATCGCGCACGCCGTCCTTCGTGTAGGCAACGTAGAACATGCTGGCGGTCGGCTTGCCCTGCTCGTTCTTCAGGATGATCGTGCCGGCGGTCGCCGTATAGCGGATGCGCTGGCCGTCGATCACGACACTGCCGTGGGTGATCGAGGTGCAGGCCTTGGGCACGGCGACCGTGTGCGGGGCGTGTGCCGGGGCTTTCGGTGCGGCCACGGCCGCCGCCGGCAGCGCGAGTGCGAGGCTGGCGAGAGACAGGACGAAGGTGCGGAGCATGCGGATGGGTCCCCCAGAGTCTGCCGGTGGCAAGACGGCCGGCGCAGCGCCGCGACCGCCCCGGGCGGGTCCGGATGGCCCGCACGAGCCGCGCATGCTAGCGCGCGCCGCAGCGCAAATCGAGCGCTCGGGCCTCAGCGGTGCGCCGCGGAGTGGTATTCGCGGCGGATTTCGGCAAGATCAGCCGCAGGCGCGGGGTATTTCAGGTTCATGGCCTCAAGGCGCTCGACCACGATGCGGGCGATCGCGAGGTTGCGAAACCACTTGTGGTTTCCCGGGATGACGTACCACGGAGCATGCCCGGTGCTGCAGCGTGACAGCGCATCCTCGTACGCTCGCTGGTATTGCGGCCAGAACTTGCGTTCAGTGTAGTCCGCCACGCTGATCTTCCAGTGCTTGCTCGGATCCTCCAGCCGCGCCTTGAACCGCGCCAGCTGCTCCTCGCTCGAGATGTGCAGGTAGAATTTCAGGATCGCAACGCCGTCGTCGGCGAGGTTGCGCTCGAATTCGTTGATCCGCGCATAGCGCTGCATCCAGTCGGCGTTGTCGATCAGCTGGTGCACACGCACCACCAGCACGTCCTCGTAGTGGGAGCGATTGAAGATGACCACCTCGCCGCGTGCCGGTGCGTCCCGATGCGCCCGCCACAGAAAATCGTGAGCCGCCTCCTCGGGCGAGGGTCGACGAAAATGCGCCACCCGACAGCCCTGCGGATTCATCGCACCGAGCACGTGGTTGATGACACCGTCCTTGCCCCCGGTGTCCATGGCCTGCAGACAGATCAGCAGCGAGTGGCGCCCATCGGCATAGAGCAGCTCCTGCAGCGCACGCAACCGCTCGGTGTAATGCTGCAGCTCGGCGGCGGCCGCGGTGTGGTCCGGATGGTGCCCCTTGAATGCCGGGTCGATTTCAGAAAGCTTGACCCGGGTGCCCGGCGCCACCCGAAAGCGCTCACTCTCGTTCATGGCTCACGGATACGCACACGCCCTGTCACTGTCGATAAGGACTTGTCCCGTTGCGGCGTGCCGTCAGGGACCGGCGCCGGGTGTCCGTTCAGGGGCGCGCGAGGGAAGCCTCGGCGCTGCGGTTTTCCGCTGAACGACAGCATCACGGCCCAGCCCGCCGCCGCCAACACGAACGTCACGACCAGTTCGGACCACTGCTGCGAGGGCGGCGTGGCCCAACTCGGCCGCGGGTGTGCAAAGAAGCTTGGCACCCAGACCACCAGGCCGAACAGGCTCATCATGGTCGCTTCGAGCGCGGCGGCCAGGCGCGGCACGATCCCGACGATGATGGCCAATCCCGCGGCGACATGACAGGCGCCCGTGACATAGGCAAGCAGCATCCGTCCGGGCAGCCACGCCGGCACCAGAGTAGCGGTGTACGCGGCGTAGACGAAGTGAGACAGACCATAGAAGACGCACGTGAGGCCAAAGACAGTCCGTGCACTGCGCAGAACCACTCGCTCACTACACCCTCGCCTGAGCCCCGGCGTCGAGTGCCGCAGCCTCATGGAGAGGGCCACCGCGGCGGCCAACGGCGTCACGGCCTCGAAAAACGGATACCACGCGCCGACGTTGAGCGGCCTGGCGAACCACTGAGGCACCGCCAGCACCGCCGAGACGGCCTGGTATGCGGCCAACGTCAACACGCCCGCGAGCGCGGTACGGGCGAAACACAGACCGGCGCTCGCCACGAGGATCACCAGCGCCGTCGCATCGGTCAACATCCCACGCAGCGGGATCGCGGCGGGCAGGGGCTGCGGCACCCATTGCCCGAAGGCCAGGATCCACACGGCGATACTCGCCGATGCGAGCGCAAACACCCCTCGCGCGACGGCGACGGCGTTGACCGGCACTGCGCGAATGACGCCGGGTGAGCTCATGCGACCCCCGTCCATGTCACTGTTTTAATGTCTTGTGACCGAGCATACGCCGGTCGCAAGCGCCGCACACCCATCGTCAGCACCGGCGGTGCCAGGTCCGCAGCTCGAGCGACGCCGCAGCACAGTCTCCCCGAGGAGCCTCTTGCCCTTTGTCTGTCCTCGGTGTACAAATGAAGACAACTGAGAGAGACGCATGCTGCGCATCGATCTGGCTTCGAATGTGCCGGTCTACGAGCAGATCGCCAACGGCCTGCGTGCCGAGCTCGTGGCCGGCCGGTTTGGCCCGGGCGAGAAACTGCCGACCGTGCGGATGCTGGCAATCGATCTGGGCGTACATCACAACACGGTCGCGCAGGCCTATCGGCAACTCGCCGAAGAGGGATGGCTCGAACTGAGGAGACACCGCGGCGCCACCGTCCAGGAACGGCATGCGCAGAGCCGGCACGTGGGTCCTGAGAAATTCACCCGCGCGTTGCGCGAGCTGCTCGCCAAAACCCTGGCCGAGGGGCTCTCGCGCAAGGCGCTGATCGGCGAGCTGGTGGACAGTGCGCGCCGGCTCGAAGAGGGCGCGCTATGAACGCGAGACGCACAGGCTGAGCGTGCCAATCCATTGACAGTGAGGTGCCAGAATGAGTGCATCCGTCGCCATGGGCTCCACCCTGATCGCACTGGGAACATTGTCCGTGATCGCGCATTGGTTCATGCCGCGACTGACACGCCCCGATCTCTATTTTGCCGTCACCGTCGCGCCCGGATTTCGCGACAGCAGCGACGGTCGATCCATACTGCGCCGGTACCGGCTAGGGCTGCTGGCCGTAGCGGTTCCCGCACTGGCGTTGCTTCTCGCGCTGACCCTGACGCGCAGGCTCGCGTGGACACCCGTGGCCCTTCTGTTGCTCAATGGGGCCTGCTTCGGCGTCTACTATCGGACGCGCCGACTGGTTCTGGCGCATGCGGTCGCACCGACGACCGTCCGTGAGGCCCGGATCGACGCGCCGCGGCGCAAAATCCCCGGCGGCTGGAGCGCCGCCTCAGGCCCATTCGCCCTGCTCGCCGCGACTGCCGCGTATCTGCAAGCGCACTGGCAGCACATTCCCGCTCGTCTGCCCGTGCACTGGACACTCGACGGCCAACCAGACGTGTGGGCCGCGCGCAGTCTCAGTGCCGTGTTCTCACCTCTGCTCATTGCCGCCATGACCCTCGTGGCCCTGACGCTGCTGCGGTACGGCACCGCCCATTGGGTCCGGCCGATCTACGCGGACGGCCCGAATGGCCGCCGGGAATCGCGGTTTCGCAGCGCCATTTCGCTGCTGCTGCTGGCCATCGAATACTGGATCGCCGTGCTGTTCTCGTCGCTGGCGCTGCGCCCCCTGCTACCCACTGCGCTCCAGCGTCCCTCCGCGGCCACCGTGCTCCTCCCGGGTCTGATCGCCATTGCGCTCACCGGTGTACTGATGTGGCTCGGCCAGGGCGGCAGCCGGATGGGCTCTGCACCGCAAGTGACGGACTCACTGACACCCGTCGGCGACCGAACCGAGGACCGCTTCTGGAAGTTCGGCGTCTTCTACTTCAACCCCGATGACCCTTCCGTAATGGTCGAGAAGCGGTTTGGCCTCGGCTATACGGTGAACTTTGCCCGCCCTGCGGCGTGGATGATCATTCTCGTTCCGCTGCTGGCCATCATTGGCTTCTCCGTGTTAGCGCCGAAGTAATACTGACCCACCTCGCCGAAGTCAAAGTGACCCACCTGGGCGAGTATGGCGGCCTTTTGCGCCGCCAATATGCGGACCCAGGAGCAAGCAGTGGAGAGTCAGGTTCTGCACAAGCAGGGGCGGCACCGTGCACGCTGCGACTGTGACTCGCGCGGATTGCACTCAGTCCGCCTGCGCGGAACCACCAGTCTCTTTCGCCGCGCGAGAATCCGGGCACAAGAAGACTCGCACCCCGGGCGGTTGAGGTGCATCAGGTGCCCTGCATCCTGTCTTGAATGAATACCCCGCCGAGAGGCCCGTCGGGCCACTCCTTGGGGCGCCGATTCCTGGAACTGGAGGCGGCAGACCGTTACCGCAGCCCACGGCCCGCGCCGCGGGGCGCACGCGGATCCTAGAACTCTGTCCATGCCGTCTCGCCGCCGCCACCGGCCGCGGCCGCCTTCGACCCGGTCTTGCGCACCATGTGCAGCGGCGCCTTGCCGACCGGCTGCGACGGGGCTTTGCGAGCGGCCTGCAGCGGCGTCCTGGGCGTCTTGCGTGGCGCCTGTTCGACGCTCGGTTCCGCGCTCTCGCCACCGACCGCAGCAGCC
>JAKADE010000104.1 GCA_021820785.1 Pseudomonadota bacterium | reverse complement strand
CGCGCCGAACTGCAGATCCGCGAGCTCGCTGCCGTACTCGATCAGCACCTCGCGCAGCGGCAGTGGCTGAGCGGGACGCGTCTGACGCTGGCCGATCTGGCGATCGCCGCGCCGTTGGGCGTCTGGGCGGCCGCCCAGTTGCCGATCGCTGAATGCCCCGGCCTGCGCGCGTGGCTCGAGCGCATGCAGGCGCTGGAGTCCTGGCGCAGAAGCGCCGCAGCCTGAACCGACCCTGATGCGGCGCACCGGCGCAGTGCGCCGGTGCGCCCCCATTACAGGTGCAGCGTGGTGTCGTCGAACGGCGCGGCAAGAAACTCAGGCTGCGCCTCCGCCCACTCGGACAGCGCGTGCAGCCGCGGGTGGGACTGCGCCTCGAGGGCCTCCGGTACTTTCTCCTGCGTGAAACGCCAGCTCACCGCTGCGGCGATCGTTGCGGCGGTGAGTTTCGGCGCGGCGCCGAGCACGGGTGTCTCGGCTTCGAGTGCCCGATAGGCGGCCCGCAGCTGCTCGGTCACGCGCTGCAGCCACGGCTCGTATTGCTTTTCGCTCGGACGCATCTGGCGTTCGTACACGATCTGAATGGTCTTCTCGCAGGCCGCGAGCGACAGGCCCACGGCGCGCAGCGCCGCGGCGCGCGTGGCCGGTTCGGCCGGCAGTAATGAGCGCGGGCGCGCCACGCTCTCTGCGTAATCCAGGATGAGCGTCGAGTCCATCAACATCGTGCCATCGTCGCACACGAACGTCGGCGCCTTGACCACCGGGTTGATGGCCTTGAACTGCTCGTAGGTGCGGAATACCGACAGGGAGCGGTGCGTGTATGGCAGGCCGAGCGCCTGCAGCGAGATCGCTACGCGGCGGACGTACGGCGAATCGAGCATGCCGATGAGGTGCATCAAGGCGCTCCGGGCGCGTCTACTGGATGGGCACGACGCGCAGACCCGAGATCTGGTGCGCGTGATTGAAGAACACGGCCAGGCCCACGGTCTGCCGTTTGAACATGGTGTGGACGATCACCATGGGGTGGCCCTTGAAGTTCATCTTGTCGCTGCCGACGGTCTTGGCGTAGGGCCCGAAGTGCTTTTCCATGAACTGCCAGAGCTTCTGCAGCTTCGCGGGCGTGGCGTGCGCGCGCATGGTCGCGTTGAAGTGCGTCTCGGCCTGGGCAAACTGGCCGGCGGCCAGCTGATGGATGAAGGCGGTGGCCTCGGCGCGTCCACCGGCAGGCGTGGCGGCCCGGGCCGCCGTCAGCGCCAGCGGCGCCAGCAGGGCGAGCGCACAGGCGCTGAGCAGGACGTTCAGTTTTCGGGTCGTGCGGAACATGGAGTGTCCTCTGTCGGCTGACGGATCAAACCCGCCGCTCGCGGCGGAAGCGTTGATAGGCATCGAGCACCGCACGGTCGAGCTGCTCGGGGCGCTCGATGAGCGCAGCGGCTCCCAGGGCCCGCAGCGCCCGTACGTTGCCCATCAGGGTGCGATGGTACTCGTCGGCGGCCAGCGCGCGATAGGGCGCGAGCGCATCGGCGGGCACTGCCGAGGGCAGTGCCGCGATCGCGGGATTCTCCAGCCCGCAGATCAGCGTGAAGTGTTTCGGTCCGAGCAGCCGCACCGCCTCGCTCAGCTCCTCGATCGCCGTGTCGAGCACATCGGTCAGCAGCACCACCAGCAGGCGCCGGGGCGCCGCGGCACGAATGCGGGCGGCGGCCAGCGCGGGATTGGCCTGGCCGGGCCGGACGGTGCATTGGGCGAGCATGCTGCGGATGCGCGTGACGGCCGCCGCGCCCCGCGCCGGAACCAGCAGCGTCAGCGGCCGCTCGGCGAACAGCAGCAGGCCGACGGCGTCATCGAGTTCTGCGGCGCGCTGCGCCAGCCGGGCCGCGACATTGACGTAAAGGCCCAGCCGGTCGATCGGGCCGGCCGCGAGCGCTGAGGCGCGGCCCACGTCCAGCGCGAGCAGGATCTCCAGGCGACGCTCCTCGGCGAGCTCGCGGCTGACGAGCTGGCCGCGCCGGGCGCTCGCCTTCCAGTCGATGGCGCGCAGGGAGTCGCCGTGGCGGTATTCGCGCAGCTGCAGGATCTCGGAGCTGCCGCTTCCGAGTTGCGTCGGCGTGCCCTCGCCGGCGGCGTTGCCGCTGATGCGTTCCGGGCGGCCGATCAGATCCGGGATCACCGTCGCGGTGTACTCGGCGAGCGGGTGCGCCGGCCACCACGCCAGCTGCAGCGGTCCGGCGACGCGCAGGGCGGGCAGGGGCCAGCGGTAGCGCCCGAGGCGGCGCGGTTCGGCGCGCAGCTCGAGCGCGACCGCTTCTCCGCGCGTCAACCGCAGCGGCGCGATGCGGGTCTCGGCAGCGAACGCCGTCGGTGCCTGCAGCGCCGCCTGCGCCCGCAGCAGCGCACGCCCTTCCTGGACGAACAGGAACTGCAGCGTGCGTTCGCGTCCGAGCGGCCAGCGTTCGGGCCCCACGAGGCGCAGTCCGACGGATTCGCCGCGCACCCGCAGGCTCTCGTAGGTCAACCCGATCAGCACCAACGCGGCGGGAATGATCCACAGCCGCCCGAATGCCGGATCCCATTGTCCGAGAATGCCGAGCAGTCCGGTCAACAGGATTAATAGCAGGGCATTGCGCTGCAGACTCATGGATTTTCAGGGCGCCTCAGCGCGGCACCGTCACCCGCTCGAGCAGCGTGCGCACCAGTTCGCGTCCGGTACGGCCTTCGAGCAGCGCCTCGGGCGTGAGCGTCAGGCGGTGTGCGGTGACCCAGGGCGCGACCCGCTTGAGGTCATCGGGCGTGACGAACTCAGCGCCGCGCAGGCCCGCGGCGACGCGGGCGGCGCGCAGCAGGGCGAGCACCCCGCGGGTGGAGAGCCCGAGTGCGATCTGCGGATGCTCGCGCGAGGCCTGCGCCAGCGCGAGTGCGTAGTCGCGCAGGTCCGCGGACACGTGAATGGCATCGGCGCATGCGCGCGCCGCGGCGAGCAGCCCGGCGTCGACTGGCGCGACTGCGCCGGCTTCCGCTGCCGCCGTCGCGGCGCCGACCGTGCCGTATTGCTCCAGCACCGTGCGCTCATCGTCCGCAGCGGGATACGTGACGTCCACCCGCATCATGAACCGGTCGAGCTGGGATTCCGGCAGCGGGAAAGTACCCTCGAACTCGTGCGGATTCTGCGTGGCAATCACCACGAACTCCGCTGGCAGGCGGTAGGTCTGCCGGTCGATGCTCACCTGGCGCTCCTCCATGGCCTGCAGGAGCGCAGACTGCGTCTTCGGTCCCGCCCGGTTGATCTCGTCGATCAGCAGCACTTCGGTGAACACCGGTCCGGGCCGCAGTGTGAACTTGCGGTTCACCTCGTCGAACACGTGCACGCCCGTGACGTCCGCCGGCATCAGGTCGGCGGTGCCCTGGATGCGGCTGAACCGTCCGGCGAGCGTGCGTGCGAGACTTTTGCCGAGCAGCGTCTTGCCGAGGCCGGGCGGGCCCTCGACCAGAATGTGTCCGCGGGCCACCACGCAGATCACCACCGCGCTGATGAGTTCCTGCAATCCGATCACGGTGCCGGCAAGTCGCTGTGAGATCTGCCCGGCGAATTCCTCAAGCGCATTCATTTCAGTTGCCTTCGAAGTCGAGCCAAAAGGGATTGCAGTCGCAGCAGGTCAACGCGCCGGCCGGCCTCGGCGCGGCCGCGCAACTGCTCTAACCTGCGCCAGTCGCGCTCCTGCGCACCGCTGTCCGAGCGCAGCCATTTCCACGGGTCGCCGTTCGGTACACGCGAACGAAGCTCTGCGGCGAAGCTCTCGATCAGCCGCCGCGCGATGTCCTCGGGCCGCACCACCGCGGCCAGATAGCGCGCACTGCCCTCAATGTACGCGGTTTCGTCGATCGCCTGCCAGCGAGCCCGCGCCGCGCGCAACGGCTGCGTGCCGAACACGAAAACCAGCCATAGAGCCAGCAGCCACAGCAACGTGTCGTGCAGTCTGGGGTCGGCGAAAAACGCCGCAGCATCGTAGAACGCGGTCAGGCCCTGGTGGGCGTCATCAAAGATGACGGCGCCGCGGCGACTTCGCGACCACGCGAGCACGTTCGCCAGGAAGCGCGCGTTGCCACGCCGCACGAGTCCGGCGTTGGAGAACGGGCTCGCCACGGCCGACACGATGATCTGCCCGGCGCCAAGCCGCTCGAGCCACACTGCCGGCACGGTGGGCCGCGCGAGCGTGGCGAGCACGAGCGGCATGCGCCGGCCGGTCGCGTGTGCGGTCCACGGCCGCTCGATGAGCGAGCCCGTCGGCCGCAGCGCGTCGACGCCGCGCATCAGCGGCTGCGCGCGGTGTACCTGGAGTGACTCAGAGCGCGCAGCGAGGGCGCGCACCGTGGCGCGCAGCGGCGCATGCCGGGCCACGGGCTCGAACTGCAATCCGCTCAGCCGCCGCAGATTCTTCACCTCCAGAGGATCATAGGCGCCGAGCGTCCACGCGGGCGTGTCATCGAGCGCCGCCGCCACGAGCAGCGTGTTGCCCTGTGCGACCCACCGGCGCAGAAAGGCCAGCTCATCGGCCTGCATCGGGACGCGCTGCGGCAGCGTCAGGATCAGTACGTTGCCGCGCGGACGGGGCGCGAGATGAGCCAGTGCGGTGTAGCGCTCGCGCAGACTCAGACGGGGCACGTGCGCCGCGCCGAGCCAGCGCCAGATGCTCAGGTAGCCTGCCGGCCGGGCGCTGTCGGACACCGGTACGCCGCTCGCGGGTGTCGTGCGCTGTGGTTTCGGCACCAGCAGTGCGTAGAACAGCAGCAGCGCCCCGGCGGCGAGCGCGGCGGTGATGAGCCTGTCCTTCACGAGGATGCACCGCGGCCGGCGGTGCGGGCCGAACGGCACTGGGCGTAGAGTGCAGGAATCCGCTGCAGCACCGTATCCGGCACGCGCGCTACGGCCGGCGGACCATACCGCTCACGCTCGGCCAGAAGCGCGACCTGGGCAAACTCCTCGCGCT
Source organism: Pseudomonadota bacterium (assembly GCA_021820785.1). The sequence continues at coordinate 3,013 of JAKADE010000104.1, read as the reverse complement.
GTGCTCCGGTGTCGAAGCGCGCTTGCGCCATGAGCTCCCGGCAGGTCAGATGCCGTTCACGCTCGAGACGCCCGGCTGCGACCAGCGCCTCGACGAGCACCCGCAGGATGCGCGAGGGCTGGGTGCCGAGCCGGCTCCAGTCCGGGAGTGACGCCGGACCGGGGGCGGACGGCACTGGTGCGGATCGCGGCGGGCGTGCCGCGCGGGCCGCGCCGCGTTTGAACAACCCGGTACGCAGCGCAAAGTAGACGCCGATCGACGCGAGACCGAAGAGCAGCGCGAGGAGGCACCACAGCACCGTATGCAACAGCTGCACACGGTGGCGGCTGCGCAGCAATGCGCGCAGGTGCCGGCGCACGAATGCCGTCAGCGGCGCGCTCCAGTGCGACAGCCACGCACGGATCCGGGCCCACTCGCTCGGCGCGGGCGTCGGTGTCGCGAGTGCGTGGGCGGCGTCCCGCAGGACCGCGGGGTTCGGTGTGAACGATCGGGGGGCGCCCGCGTAGTGGCGCGCCAACGCCGCGAGCTCCCCGAGACTGTCCGACTGGAGCGTCGCGCGCCAGTCCGGCGGCAGCAGTTCCGTCAGCCCGAGCTGCTGCAGAGCGTGCCCGAGACCCGGGCACTGCGCGTGCAGTGCGGGCCACCCCTTGAGCGCCGGTCGATGGGCCGCACACTGCGCGAGCACGGCCGGCGCCGGCGGTACGGCGGCGCACAGCGGCATCGCGACGCTCCAGAGCGCCGCGAGCGCCAGTGCCAGCCGCCGCCGGTCCCGCATGGCTTAAGGGGCGCCGAGCGCCTCTGCCCGTGCGGCCAGATCGGCGCCCTCGACCCGCAGGGTCAGGTCCCGGAAGATCACGAGGGAGACGGCGGAACTCAGCGGCAGGGTCAGCAGATGCGTCGTCTGCGACAGCATCTGCGCCACGCGCAGATGAAATCCGAGCTCCGGCTGCGCGGCAGCGTGCAGCGAGAACAGTCCGAATGCGGCGCTCAGGGCCCAGGGCACAATGTAGCCGAGGATGCCGATGACGATGTTGGCCACGAACAGGATGGCCGTGACGCGCCACCAGTGGCCTTTGACCAGGCGCCAGCTGCGTCCGAGCGCAGTCGCCGCACCGGCATCTTCAACGAACACGGCGGCCTGCCACAGCATCAGCCGCACCGACACATAGATGAACGCGCAGGCTGCCGCCAGTCCCGCCAGTCCGATGAGCACCCAGGGCAGCGGGCGCGTGAGCATGGCGCGGTCGGCATGGAAGATCGCCGCGACGGCGATGCCGACGATGAGCATGGGGAGGGCTATCGCGAACATGATCAGGGCCTGCAGGATCACCCCGGCGATCAGCCGCAGCAACCGGTGCAGCCCGATGTTCAGCGCCGCGCCGGTCTCGAGTGATCCGCCCTGCATCGTACGGATCTGTGTGGCGAACAGCGCGCCGGTGACCACCATGATGATCAGCAGCAGTGCGAGGGAGGCCAACGCGTTCTGCGGTCCGTTCATCAACGTCCACATGAGTATCTCGTGCTGCCACGCCGAAGCGGTCAGCGGCGGCAGCGTTGGCGTCACGGCGAACACCGCAATGGCGCCGGCCGCGATGGTGATCAACGCCAATATCCAGCAGCGGCTGAACGATGCGCTGAACAGGCGCAGCCAGTCATCGAGCACGCCGCCAATCGACTGAGGTGCGGAGGACGCCTGGTATGTCATGATCGCTCCGATGCAGTTGCGGGTCAGCGGCCGCCGGGCTGGCTTCTTGCCGCCGTCGGGCAGAATAGCTAAGCTGAACCTTGACCGGCAACCCTTTTCATCGTACGGGATGGCGATGGCCGCGGCTGTACTCACCGTCAGGAGTCTTACGGGCGTCGAGATGACGCTACCGGTCGCAGGACCGGGAATGCGCAGCTACGCATTTCTCATCGACTGGCAGATCCGCCTGCTCGGCGCGCTCGCCGTCCTGCTCATCGTCGTGCTGCTGCGGCTGGTGCCGGGCCTGCCTAAGCCGCTGGCCGCACACCTGCTGACCGGCGGTGTCATCCTCGCTCTGTTGATTTATCTTTTATATCAGCCGATTGCCGAGATCGTGACGCGGGGCCGCACGCCCGGGCTGCGCAGTGCCGGGGCGCGGATCGTGACGCTGGAAGGTACGACGCCAGGCATCGGTCCGTTGCTGGTTCGCAACATATTCCGGCTGATCGATGCGCTGCCGTTGTGTTATGTCGTGGGACTGATCACCTGCATGCTGACCGAGCGGCACGTGCGCCTCGGGGACATCGTGGCCGGTACGGTGATGGTGTGCGCGGCGGAGGAGGCCGGCGGCCCGCTCGATCGTCTCGCGCGCCATGCCCAGCACAGTGCGCTGTCGCCGGAATCCGCCGAACTCGTGCACGATCTGCTCGAGCGCTTCGACTCGCTGGCTCCGGCGCAGCGTACGGCGCTCGCGCTGACAGTGCTGCGCAAGGTGGATCCGCAGTTTGATGCATCCGGGGCGCCGCCCGAGGCACACGCGTTGCGGGCGAGGCTGGAGGCGTTGCTTGGGCGTACAGAACGATCCTGAAGCTGCGGTTTGGGTGCGCAAGCACGCGCCGCAGTGGCAGCAGCTGGCGGCCGAAACCGCGGCGGCCGCACAGCGCGCGCACCCGAGCGTCGAACAAGCACTGCAGACGCTCGGCGCCTACAGGACGCTCGCGCGCCATTTGGCAACGGTGCGCTCGCTGCTGCCGGGCAGTCTGCCGGCGGCAGCGCTGGAACGCACCTGCACGCAGTTGCATACCGCGGTGAACCGTCCGGCGCGCTTCGACGGTGCCGCGTGGATGCGGATGTTGCGCGAGGAGGTGCCCGCTGCGGCCGCGGCCGTGCGGATTACGGCGCTGTGGCTCGCGGTGCTGCTCGCCGTCAGCACGTTTGCCGGGTGGTGGCTGGTGAGCCGCTATCCGGAACTCGTCAGTCTGATTGCCAGTCCGCAGATGATCGATGGGGTCGAGCACGGGCATCTGTGGACCTATCAGGTCCTCCCCC
>JAKADE010000103.1 GCA_021820785.1 Pseudomonadota bacterium | reverse complement strand
ATGGGGAGGTCTACGGACAAAGCAAGATCGGACCGAGGCTGGGGAACGGCTTCGATGCCGATGGCGGCTTTCAGTATCTCATCACGCCACACTTCGAGATCGATGCCGAGCTGGGGCAGAGGATCTCCGGTCGCCTCGGGGGTTTCGATAACTATGTCGGTGTCGGATTGGGTCTCGAGTTTCCGTATGACTGACCTAGCGGGCGGCCCAGCGGCGGCGTCGCCCAGTGACCATGCGCCACGAATCCGGAATTCCCGCGGTACCGGAACGCGCCACTCGTAACCATGGGGCACTGCGCGGACTTGGGTCCGATCTGGTGGAGATTGGAGGAGGATTCGCGCGATTGCGGCGTCTTACTCCATGGCGGTACATCGAACGTGGGCTCGCTGCGCCCCGGGGCGCAGCGAGCCGGCCGACCTGAGCCGCGTTGACTCTACGTCAAAGACGAGGGGGATGCGTGAACAGATCACTCATCGCGTATGCACTGGCGATCCTCTCACTCGGGCTCGAGGCGCCGCCCGGCTGGGCTGTGGGGGCTCCCCGCCCGCTGCAACTGATCGCAACCATCGCCCTGCCACACGTACACGGTCGTATCGACCATCTCAGTGTGGATGTTCTGGGCCAGCGGCTGTTCATCTCTGCCCTGGGCAACCATACGGTCGAGGTGGTGGATCTCAGGACCGATCGGTGGCTGCGGAGCCTGCCCGGGGTGAAGGAGCCGCAGGGCGAATACTACGCGGCGCGCCTCAACAAGCTCTTCACGGCGGACGGCTTGGGGGGCGACGTGAGAGTGTATCGCGGGAGCGACGTGCAGCTACTGGGCACCGTTAAACTCGCTCTCGGCCCGGATGCGGAAGCCTACGATCGCGTGACGCGGATGCTGTACGTCGGCTATGGCGGCGGGGCTGCCGGCAAGAGATACGGCGAAGTGGGTCTCATCAACGCGGTCACGGACCGGCATGTGGGCGATATCCGCACGTGTGCCCATCCCGGTACCATCCTGGTCGGACAGCCTGGACGAACCCTTTTCATCACCGTGCCGAAGACGCATCAGATCTCGCAGATCGATGCCCGCACGGGGCGGATCGTCTCGACCTGGCTGTCCAAGGCCGGTAGCCCCGTGTCTCTCGCGCTCGACCGCCGGGACGACAGGCTGTTCGTCGGGATGCGCAATCCCGCTACCATAGAGGTGTTCGACAGCCGCACTCACCGCTTCATTGTGAGCCTGCCGAGCGTCGGGTTAATGGACGGTCTGTTCTACGACGCGCTGCACCACCGCATCTACGCCTCCGGCGGCCAAGGTTACGTAGCCGTCTACCGGCAATGGAGCGCCAACCGCTATACCGAGATCGCCACAGTTCCCACGGGAGCAAACGCCAGAACCTCGCTTTGGGTCAGGCAGCTTGATCGTTACTACGTCGCCGTGCCGGCGAGCGTCGGCCGTGGGGCCAGAATTCTCGTCTTCCAGCCGAGTCCGTGAGTCGTTCTGGCCGTCCTGCAGCGAAACGTGTGAGGTCACCTGATGATGAACAAGATGCTTCCGCTGATTCTTGCCGCGCTCTTGAGTGCAGGGCTCCTCAACCTCGCTGGCGCGGCGGTTGCGCCGGTGCCAGCGATGCAGGTGCCGCCGGCGAGACTGCCGCTCGAGCTGTACGAGAAGATTCCGATCCCGGGCCATGACGGCCGAATCGACCATTTCGATGGCCAGGGACGCATGCTGTATTTTTCTATCGTCGGCGGCAACGGCGTGGGGGTGGAGAACTGGTTCGACGGGAGCCTCGTACATTTCATCCCCGGGGTTCCCGCGCCGCAGGGCGAGCTCTATGCGCCGGGATTCGATGAACTCTTCTCCGCGAGCTCGCACGGCGCGGTATACATTTTCGATGCTTCGACGTATCAATTGCAGAAGACCATCAGATTCAGTGGTGATGCCGATGACGAGGTGTGGGATCCGGTGCACAAGCTGGTCCTGGTCGCGGAGGGCGATTGGCCGAACGGTGGCATCGTGGCGATCAACCCGGCTACGAATGGCCGCGTCGGCAAGGTCTGGAAGACCGGCCACCACCCGGAACGCTTTGCGATCGAGATGCACGGGCCGATGTTGTACGCCAACTGTCCCACGTGCGGCAACGCGGTGTTGGCGATCAATCGCGACACCGGGAAATCGATGAAATGGTCATTGCCGGCAGGTCTGCGCGGCAATTACGCGATGACCTTCGATGAGGCCGATCACCGGCTGTTTACGATCACGCGCAAGATCCCGATGTTGATCGTGTTCGATACGCGGACCGGACGGGTTGTCTCGCTCGTGCCCGGCATTGTCGGTGAGGCGGATGACGCCTTCTACGACGCTTCACGCAAGCGCATTTACATCATCGGCGGCGAGGGGTTCGTGAGCGTGGTCCAGCAGCTGACCCCCGATCGCTACGGTTTGATCGCGGACGTTCCGACGAAGGTGGGCGCGCGAACTGGGTACTTTGATGCCCGTATGGATCGATTGTATGTCGGCGTGCAGGCTGAGGGGGATGAGCCCGCCGAGGTGATGGGCTTCGAGGCCGAGGATTATTGAGAGACTGTGTGTCGCAGGAATCGCGCCGCAGGGCGGCGTTGAGAGCAGCGCGCAGGGGAGGGATCATCTGCATGCCATGTGCTCCGAAGGCATCGCGCGATCACGGCTATCGCTCGATTAGCATTAGCACCCGTGGTGTAGCGGGTTGCGCGAATTTCCATTAACCCGCGCAGCACGACAGCTGCTTCACGTCCTTCGAGAAGGTCTGCGCCGCGAGCTTCAGGCCCTCGACCATCGTGAGGTAGGGGAACAACTGATCGGCGAGGTCTTGTACCGTCATCTGGGCGCGGATCGCGAGCGCTGCGGATTGGATCAGCTCGCCGGCCTCGGACGCTACTGCCTGAACGCCAATGATCCGAGTGCTCCCGGCCTCGGTGACGAGCTTGATGAAGCCTCGTGTGTCGAAGTTCGCCAGCGCCCGCGGGACATTGTCCAGGGTGAGCAGGCGGCTGTCGGTTTCGATGCCCGCGTGATGTGCCTCCCGCTCGCCGCAACCCACGGTGGCCACCTGAGGATCAGAAAATATGACCATTGGCATGGTCGCGAGATCGAGAGCAGCGCTGCCGCCGGTCATGTTAATCGCGGCGCGGGTGCCAGCCGCGGCCGCGATGTAGACGAACTGGGGTTGATCGGTACAATCGCCGGCGGCGAAGATGTCGGTGGCGCTGGTTCGCATGCCGGGGTCGATGACGATGGCTCCTTCCTGATTGACGCCAATGCCCGCCGACGCAAGCTCGAGACTTCGCGTATTGGCAGTGCGACCGGTGGCGACGAGGAGGCGGTCGGAGCGCACCTCACCGGCCGCTGTCGTGAGTACGAAGTCTCCATCCCGATGCGCGATCTGGCTCGCCTGCGTGTGCTCGAGCACCTGGATGCCCTCGACGCGGAATGCTGCCGTCAGCGTCTCGCCAATCGCCGGATCTTCGCGAGAGAGGAGCGTGCGGCGCGCCAGGATCGTGACGCGGCTGCCGAGACGGGCGAAGGCTTGCGCCAGCTCGACCGCGGCGACTGACGAGCCGATCACGGCGAGGCGCGGCGGCAGTGTTTCGGTTACGAGCGCTTCGGTCGATGTCCAATAGGGTGTGTCCGCAAGGCCCGGGATGGGGGGGAGGGACGGTCTGGCGCCGGTGGCGATCAGACAGCGATCGAAAGTCACCGTTCGCTCACCGCCTTCCCTCAGCCGCACCGCAAGGGTGTGGCCGTCGCGAAAGCGGGCATCCCCGTGCAGCACGGCGATGCCCGGATTGCCTGAGAGGATGCTCTCGTACTTGGCGTGGCGCAGCTCATCGACCCGCGCTTGCTGCTGCGCGAGGAGCTGCTCGCGCAGGATCGCGGGCGGCGTGGGCGGCAGTCCGGCATCGAAGGGGCTTTCGCGGCGCAGGTGGGCAATGTGCGCGGTGCGGATCATGATCTTGGAGGGGACGCAGCCGACATTGACGCACGTGCCGCCGATCGTTCCGCGCTCGATGAGCGTCACGCGCGCGCCCCGCTCGATGGCCTTCAGCGCCCCGGCCATCGCCGCAGCCCCGCTGCCGATGACGGCGATGTGCAGCCGGTCGCCGCCATGACCGGGCTTCTTACCTGTAACCATTCGGCTGGGTATGCGTTCGAACGGTCCGTTGCTGGCAGGAGATACTGGCGCCTCGACGAGCGTCGCGCCGTAGCCGAGCCGGGCCACCGCAGCGATCAGGGCGTCGGCTGACACACTGGGCGCGGTGGCCAACCGGGCACAGCCTTCGGCGTAGGACACCTCAGCCGAATTCACGCCCGGAATACGCTGCAACGCGTCCTGGATGTGCGTGGCACATGACTCACAGGTCATGCTGGTGATGTTCAGCCGGGTCACATGCTTTTCCTGTGTGATTCCATCGGAGTGCGCTGTTCGCCTCAGCCCTCAGCCGTGCTTCCCCGGCGGGGCGCACTCAGGTGCGACGCAGTGGCGATTCGACGGCACCACAAGGTCCCACACCGACATGGCGAGCATGAAGGCAAGACCCACATAGAGGAGGGCCGCGGTTCTGATATGGGCGAAGCGCATGAGCAGGGCGGCCGCCAGCACCAGGAACGGACCGATCAGGCCGAGCAGGAGGCGGTGCGTCTGGCGATGGCTGCGCCAGCTCACCGCGTTGGCGACCATCGCCAAGAGGGCGAATAGGGGGATCAGCGTGGTGATGAACAGTCCCTCCCAGCGTGTGAGGAAACCCAGGCCGACAGCCGCGCCGAGACTGGCGAGCGCGGGGAAGCAGGAGGCGCAGCCCATTGCGGAGACCAAGGTGCCGAGGAAACCGGCTTTATCGGCGATGCGTGCGGTGAGCGCCATAGGACATCCTCCGCGTTATGGCTCGATGGTCGAGGGGTAGCCCGCGTCCCGGGTCGCCTTCGTCAGGGTCCCCACGGTGGTCTTTCGGGCATTGAAGGTGACGACAGCGTCCTTCTTTGCGAGACTCACCGCAATCTTACTGACAGCGGGAACTTTCGAAAGCGCTTCCTTCACCGTGATCGGGCACATCGAGCAGCGCATGCTGGGAACGGATAGCGTGACGGTCCGGCTGGCTGCCCACACCGGAGCGGTAACGGCGGCGAGCGCGGCAAAAGCAATCAGCTGTTTCATGGCGAACTCCTCAGCGTCAGTAAAAGAGCGGCGCAACGTAGGGAAAGCTAAACGCAATCAGAACCAATACGGCGACGCACCAGAAGGTCACCTTGTAGGCCGTCCGCACGCGCGCCATGGCGCAACCCTGTCGGGGCTCACAGTGCTGTCGAGGACGGGGGCGAAACAGCCGTCGCCAAGCGACGAACATCGCCACGAGCGCGGCGGCGAGAAAGAGGGGACGATCCGGCTCGAGCAGTGCCAGGTTGCCGATCCAGGCCCCGCTGACCCCGAGCAATGCTAGAACGAGCGGTCCCAGGCAGCAGGTGGAGGCGAGAATGGCTGCGAGCGCGCCCATGGCCAGAGTGCCGTTCTCGATGTTGCGATTCGGTACTGGGATCTCTTGCGGCATGCGCCACCTATCGCGGTCTGCGAGATGGGCGTACCTTAAGGCCGTACTCGACTACGGAGTCAATATGCCCGGCACTTACCTCATCGGGACGCTGGCCAAAGCCGCCGACGTCCATGTGGAGACCGTCCGCTACTACCAGCGCCGCGGCTTGCTCGCGGAGCCATCGCGCCCGCCGGGCGGGACACGCCGCTACGGTAAAGCCCACGTGCAACGGCTCCGGTTCATTAAGCAGGCCCAGGCACTCGGGTTCAGTCTTGATGAGGTGCGGGATCTCCTCGCGCTCGAGGATGGTCAGCATTGCGGCGAAGCGGAACGGCTCGCGTCCATAAAACTGTCCATGGCTCGAGAGCGGATGCGACAATTGCGGCGGGTCGAGCGGGCGCTCGCGACCCTGGTCGAGCAATGCCAGTGCAACGCAGGTAAATTGCGCTGCCCGCTCATCGCCGCACTGGAAAGTGACCAATTGATCGACGCCGCTGGGCGGTGAATGGATGACATCGCGACTGCGCGATCTCTCCGCGGCTGTCGTCCGCTCAACTTTCCGAGCCGACCTCGCAGAGGCGCCCCGAATCGCCGCACCGGCGGCGCGGGGCGCTACCCTCCTGTGACCTCGCCGCCCCCGCGCGCTCGGTATGGCTTTGCCATTCCCGCGCCCTGGAGCGACCCCAGCTTGGTCAGAGTGCTCACGGATTCCGACACCCCGTCCTGTGTGGGACACAGGGCGCCGCACCGCAGCCGCAGGGCCGCCGCTGGTGATCCATGCGCCGCGTTCGCGTACCACTCACGCGCACTCTCCCGCGGCGGTAGTCTCGGGTGCCCTCCGGCAGTTCGATCGGTGCAATGTATAGGCACCCCGTTGGTGGCGAGTTGGTGGTTGAAATCGGCGACCCCTCATTTCCTGTCCGTAGCACTCACATATCGCGAGACGGGCGTAGCGTGTCGACGCGCGGGTATGGAATAATGGAAATTGGAGATGATCGTTTTTTCCGATTCCGTGTTGGTCTCTCGGGCGAGAGCGACGGCGGCGGAAGTGCGGTCACGCGTGGCGGGGCTGCGCGTGCAGTGGACGATCTGGCGCTGCCCAGTGATTACTCACTGGCCGTCCTTGATGTCTCATTCCGAAACGCGACGTATCCGACATCTCGCATTCTGTGGGGGATCTGCCGTGAATTGCGGTGGTCGGGCAATCGCGCGCGGGGACGGGGAATCCGGGGCGTTGAGAATTATCCGGCTGCGGCGCATGGAGCGCCTTTCCCCTCGGCCGCCAAGCCGCAGTCCACGTACTGTTCGGTGCGCTGCAGCGCTGTAGTGGGACCGAGCGGTGTCGTGAGTCCGCGCCGTGCGGCCCAGTGTGCCTCATGTCTCAAAAATGAGACAGCGGTCTCAGGGATAACCGGATGAATGTGCGAAAATTTTCAGGAGAATCACCTGGGAATCGCTCCGTGACCCGATTGAGCACAGCGGAGGACTCAGCCGTACTGAAGCTCGCGGCGCTCGCGCGCGCTCAATGAGCCGCTGAGCGCGAGCGACATCGAAATCCTGCCCTTAGACAAATATGCCTGATGGAACTTGCGCTCGAGACAGCCAGTCGGACTCAAAGGCAGGACGGGTCCCGCATCGCACGTATTTGTCGGCATCCGCGCCAGAAGGTGCGGTTTGTCATTCGGTCGACGAGCGCTGACAGAGCGTGTGATCCGCCACTCGGGCGCGACCTCGTCGGGTTCGCGCGCAAGCATACCGAGCATGCATCGCCGCGCCCCCTGCAAGGCTTCAGCGGGGCGATAAGCTCGTTTGGGCTGTGAGGGAAGTAGGAGAGCGCATGGCACGTAATAGCCGCGCGACGGCTGCGTATGACCTTCTCGAGCGGCACGCCGAAGTCATCGAGCGGCTGGTGCCGGCGGTACGGGCGGTGGCGTTCTTCGACGTCCGAGGCAGTCCCCTCTGCGTCCGCGGTCCGGTCGCACTCGCGCAGGTTCGGCTGCAGGTTCGCTCGGTTCTGAAATCCACCGCCGTCGACTCAGGCGGCCGTGCCGTTGACGCAATTCTACCGATCACGGCCACTGAGCGCGCCGCAGCGTTTGTTCTGTACGCCGAGAGTGGAGCCTGCGGCGCTGATCGCACGCCACCTCCTGTGGTCGGGGTGTGCCTGGTCGTCGTTCACGTGGCCGCGGGAGCGGATCCTCCGCCCCACGAGACCCTGCACGCGCAGCTCGAGCCGGTGCTGGCCTGCGTCGCGGATCCCCTCACCCGCTGTAGTGCAAAGAGCCCACAAGGACCCGCTGGGCAGGAGGGCCTGCGTGACCTCGAGTGGCTGTTCGAGGTCACAGCGCCCGCTCCCCAGCCTGGGGCTTCTCTGACCGCCTCCGATCGCCGTGAGCGACTGGCGGAGTTGGTGGGCGCCTCGGTGGCGCATCTGGACTGCGCGTTGGGCGCGCTCGTGGTGCCGCAGGGGCCGCTGCGGATTGTCCGCACCGCTGAGGCCGCCGATGGCGCCGAGGATG
>JAKADE010000102.1 GCA_021820785.1 Pseudomonadota bacterium | reverse complement strand
ATGTGCGCATGCGTTTCTTCACGCCGCGCACCGAGGCCGGCTTCGTCGGCCATGCCACGGTCGCCGCGCAGCATGTCCTCGCCGCCCGCAGCGGCGCGCCGACGCGCCTGCGGCAGAAATCCCGGGCCGCCATCGTCGACGTCGAGGTGCGTGGCAGCGGGCCGGAGCGGCGCATTGCGATCCGCCAGAGCCCCCCGCCGCTCGGCCGGGAATTGAACGACCGCGAGCGCCTCGCCGTGCTCGATGCGCTGGCGCTGGCCACCGATGATCTGGACCCGCGCTGTCCGCTGCGCATCGCCGGCACGAGCAGCCCGCGGTTGCTGATCGGAGTGCGCAGCGCCGAGGCGCTCAATCACCTCAAGCCGGACATGACGCGCCTGACGACGCTCTCGGCGCAGATCGGTGCACCGGGCTACTTCGTGTTCGCGCTGACGCCGCACTCGAGCGACCATTTCACGGAATCACGCATGTTCGCGCCGGCGCTTGGCATCGGCGAGGATCCGGTCAGCGGCAACGCTCACGGCCTGCTCGGGGTGTACCTGGTGCACCACGGGCTGATGGAGCATGACCGGCGCACGGCGGCCTTCACCGGCGTGCAAGGCCGCTGGCTGCATCGACCGGGACGGGTGCAGATCGAGCTGGAGATGAACGGCGGCACGGTGTCGGCCGTCTGGATCATCGGCCAGGCGGTTTCCGTCTTCCAGACCGAGATCACCCTCGATTGAGCCGCACCGGTCCGGCGTAACGCAGCGCCCCGTCCGCCAGGTGCAGTTCGTGCGTCGCGCACCGCGGCCACTCTGTGCGCCGGTGCACGACGATGACGACGGCCGCGCCGTCGGCCACGCGGCGCTCGATTCGCCCCTGCAGCGCCTGCTGTGTCGGTGGATCGAGCCCGGCGAAGGGCTCGTCGAGCAGCAGCAGGCGCGGCCGGGCCACCCAGGCGCGGGCGAACAGCACCCGACGCAGCTGGCCGTAGGACAGCTCGCGCAGCGTACGCTGCGCGTACGGCAACACGTCGAATTCACGCATGGCGCGCCTTGCGGCGGCCACATCGGCCCGGCGCGGCGCATCGTTCAGCCCGATGCTCGCATACCGGCCCGACTGCACGACTTCCGCCACGCTCAGATGCACAGGGTGATCCGCCTGCAGATGCGGCGCTACCAGTGCCACGCGCCGCCGGAAGGTCTCGAGCGGGACGCCCGGCTCGACTCCCCGGCGCACGATGCGCCCGCCCACCGCGACGCCGTAATCGCCGTACAACGTACGCAACAGCGTGGTCTTACCCGACCCGTTGCGGCCGTGTACGACCCAACACTCCCCGGCGCGTACCGCGAACGTCAGATCGCGCAGCGCGACGTGTTCATCGAGATGAACGTTGGCCCCCTGCAGCTCGACCAATACCGCCCCGACGCTGCGCGAGCGTCTCGGGAGCGGCACCGCAGAGTCACCCGGCGCGCCCGCCGACAGCCAGCGCCGCAGCGGTGCGCGCCGTCGTGCTCCGCGATAGCCGACCCGGCCCTGATCGAGGATCAGAACGTGTGTGGCCGCCGCCGGCACGTCCTCGGCCCGGTGCACTGAGAGCACCCAGGGCCGCGCGGTGCCGGCAGTGCTCTCGAGCCAGCGCAGGGCGCGCGACCGATTGAGCGTATCGAGTCCGTTGAGCAGCTCATCGAGCAGCAGCAGGCGCGGCCGGGCCGCGAGCGCGCGGGCGAGCAGCACCAGACGCCGTTCGCCGTAAGAGAGAGTCAGGAAACGGCGCGCCGCCAGGGAGGTGATCCGCAGCCGACGCAGCAGTGCGGCAACCCGCCGCCGTGCATCCGCATCCAGCGGATCGAGCGGGATGTCGGTGCGATGAATGCCGGTGCCGACCACCTGCTCGACCGTGTAATTCCAGCCGTAGCGCTCGTACTTGTCCTGCCGTTCGGGGCCCAGATAGGCAATCTCGGCGATGAGCTGCTGCGGCGTGTGCCACACCTCGCCACGCCAGCGGTACTGCCGAACGTCCGCACCGTCTGGCGTCGGCCACACCGCGCCAGCCAACACCTTCAGCAGCTGCGTCTTGCCCGCGCCGTTGGCGCCTGCCAGCACCCAGCGTTCCCCGGGACGGACCGTCCAGTTCACGCCCCGGAGGACTTCTTCACTCCCCCGCTGGAGATTGAGGTCTTTCAGGCGCGTCTCGATGAAACGGCCATCGGTTCGGAGCGTCATGACGATGCATCAGGATGGTGGAAATGCCTATCTTTGCACAACCCGCCGCAGCGCACTGCGGCCGGCCGCGCCAGGCACAAGCGGAACGAGAAGGACGTCTCAGACCCCGGGCGGACGTTGAACTTATCCTGCGGCCATGAGTGGTACAGCCCCCAAGGGGGACACCCTGGGGTCACTGTCGTGCCGGGGCCCCTTCCATTGAGTCCGAGCCCGCACCGCCGCGGCGTCCCGAGGATCGGGGTGCTGTGCGCGCTGCTGCTGGCCGCAGGGAGCGGCGCTCACGCAGACACTCTGGACACCCCGGCGCTGCACTGGAACGCCTTCGGTACCCTGGGTGCCGTCTACCAGAACAGCCGCGGCCTGGCGTTCCGCCGCGACATCGGTCAGGGACGCGGAGCGCGCGCTGGCGAGGTCGACTTCGGTACCGACTCGGTGCTCGGCGCACAGCTGACCGGCCGCACGGACTTCGGACTGAGCGCTGAGGTTCAGGGGGTCGCGCGCCGGGACGCCACGGGCCGCTGGCGGCCGGTATTGTCACGTGCCTTCCTGCGCTACGAGCCGAGTCCGGCCTGGATGCTGCGGGCCGGGCGCATTGGCCTGAGCATTTATCTGCTCGGCGATGCGCTCGATGTGGGCTACGCCTACCTCACCGTACGCCCGCCGCCGGAAGTCTACGGCATCCTCGCCAGCGCCGACTTCGATGGCGCCGACGCTACCTACTCCCGGGCATTCGGCGCCGCGGTGATCCGGCTGCGCGCATTCGGCGGCCAGATTCCCTTCCGTTTCGCGACCGCCGGCGGCGGCACTGTCGACTTCAGCAACAACAACATGTTCGGCCTGTCCGCCGACTATATCGATGGCAACTGGGAGACCCGCCTCGCCGTGGTGCGCCTCTCGCAGCGCAGCGCAGCGCCGTTCGCCGGCCTCGCCGCCGGCCTCGATGCAACCGCCGTCCCGCAGGCGATGCGGCTGGCCGGCTCGCTGCTGCGCACCCCGCAAAACACCTACGCCGTCGAGACCGGAACCAACTACACCGGCAGCCACCTGCGCGCCACGGCGGTACTGGTTCGCTTCGATTCGCACAATCCGGTGGGTCCGAACGAGAATACCGGCTATGTGCTGCTCGGCTGGCGGGTCAAACAAATCACGCCGTTCGCCGTGTTCTCCGTCTCCGAGAGCTTCGGCCAGGCGCGGCCGACGGGCCTGCCGCCGCTACCCGTGTTCGCCCCGCTCATCGCCGGCGCCGCGCAGGCGCAGACGTTCCTTCAGACCACGCAGCGGGATCTGTCGCTCGGCGCGCGCTATGATTTCGCACCGCACATGGACTTCAAGGTTCAGCTCGATCACATATGGCTCGCGCACAGTGCGCTGATCTTCGATACCAACGTCCCGCCCCCCAACCGCGATTCGATGACGGTCGCGAGCCTCGCCGTCGACTTCGCCTTCTGACGCCATGCGCCTCCTGCCCGTCATGCTGCTGATGCTCCCGGCCCTGCCGAACGCACTGGGCGCGGCGGCCCGCGCCAGTCCTGCGGCCGAACAGGATCTGGTGGTCATCGTCAATCCTGCCGCTCATGTCGCGCACCTGACACGCAATCAGGTCATCGATATCTTCATGGGCCGGCTGCGCCAGCTGCCCACGGGCGCGCCAGCGCTGCCCATCGACCTGTCCGGCGGCGCCGCGCGCGCGCAGTTCTATGCACAGCTGGTGCACTGGAGTCTCGCGCAAGTGGGCTCGTACTGGGCGCGGCTGGTGTTCTCCGGACAGGCGAGTCCGCCCTACCGGGTCCAGAGCCCGCACGCAGCCGTGCAACTGGTGGCCGACAATCCGAATGCCATCGCCTACGTGCCACGCACGGCGATCTCCCCTCGCGTGAGGATCGTCCTTGACCTGGGCCCCCATTGAAACGCTGCGGCGTCTTGCCGCCCGCACCGCCCCGCGCAGTCTGGTGCTGCGCGCCACAGCCCTCATCTTCGCGCTGGCGCTGCTGCTCGGTCTGGCCTTCGCGCTGGCCTCCGCGCACATCGTCGAGCGTCACGAAGATGCGCGGCTCGTCAGTCAGCTGCAGCAGCTCGTGGCCACGGTGGAGAACACCGCCAAGATCGCCTGTTACCTGCACGATCAGACACTGGCGCGCGAAATCGCCACCGGCCTGATGAAAACGCACGCCGTCGGCGGCGTGCGCATCAGCGCCGGCGGCACACTCCTGTATCAGACGTTTCGTGGCGCAGCCGCAGCGCCACAGGGACATCTGAGCAAGATCGTGCAGGCCATTCATTCTCCGTTCGACGCGCACAGCATTGTCGGCACCATCACGCTGTATCTTTCGCGGGCGCATCTGCGGGCCCGAGCCTGGAGCTACACGCGCGTCGTGCTGGCCATTCTCGCCGCAGAAGTGCTGGTGATTTCCGCCGGGACCGCTCTGGTGGTCTTCCTCGTCGTCACTGATCCGATCAAGCGACTGTCCATCGAGCTGCACCGGCCGCGCACCACCGGCAGCCCTGCGCTGCTGGTGCCGAGCGGCAACGAGGCGGATGAGATCGGCCAACTGGTCGCCGACGTCAATGGCCTGCTCGGCCACCTCGATGCTCTGGTGTCGGCCGAGCGCACGCTGCGCATTCAGCACGAGCTGTCCGACCGCAAGCTGCGTTTGGTGCTGAACCAGACCGAACTCGGCATGTTCATCATGGATGCACAGGGTGCGCTGCAGTCCTGGAACCCGGCGTTCGTGCGCCTGCTGGCGCTCGAGAGCGAACCGCGCGCGGGGGAGACTTTGAGCAGGCTGCCGCCGCTCGCACCGCGCGCGCTGCAGATCGAGAACATGCTGCGCTGCGCGCTGCTCGGCGCCCAGTCGTACGAAGCCGACCTCGAGCTACCCGGGCACACCGGATCGAGCGGCCGGTGGATCGAGCTGTCGATCAATCCGCTCGGCCCCGACCAGCTGCTCGGGGTCGTGCATGACATCACCGAGCGGAAGCGCTCCGTGGCCGCCGCCGAGGCACTCGCCATGCACGATCCGCTCACCGGGCTGCTCAATCGCCGTGGTCTCGACGAGGCGCTGACGCGACTGTTCGGCGCCCGCGCGGCGCACGACACGCTGGCGCTGCTGGCCATCGACCTCGACTGGTTCAAGGAGGTCAACGACACGCTGGGTCACGCAGCCGGAGACGAGGTCCTGCGCGCAGTCGGCCGCCTCATCGAGTCGGCAGTGCGCGCCGGTGATCTGGTGGCGCGGATCGGCGGTGACGAGTTCGTCGCCGTGCTGCTCGGTGCCGGGCACGTACAGCGTGCCGGGGAGATCGCCGGCGGCATCATCGAAAGACTCAGCGCTCCGCTGCGCCTGGAGAGCGGCACGCAGGTACGGATCGGTGCCAGCATCGGTGTGGCACAGGCGCGCGCCACGGAGGACTCCCCGGCCGCGCTGATGCGCCGGGCAGATGCGGCCATGTACACCTCGAAGCAGTCCGGGCGCGGCCGCGTCTACTTCGCGCCCTCGCAAGCCGACTGAGTCCGGTGAGGCGGCGCACGCCTCAGTGCATAATCGGTGCGCATGCCGCCGTTGCCATCGAAGCCCGCATCAACCCGCTGGATCGCGCCGGTGCTGCTCGCGCTCTCGCCGATGTGGGTGGTCGGGACGCTCGGGCGGGGCCTGTGGACGCCCGATGAGCCGCGGGTCGCCGACATCGCCTGGCGCATGGCCGGTCAGCGCCATTGGGTCCTGCCGCATCTGGCCGCGCAGGCCTTCCTCGAGAAGCCGCCGCTCACATACTGGGCGGCGGCACTGAGTCTGCGTGCCTTCGGCGACCATGCCGCGACGCTGCGTCTGCCGAATCTCCTCTACGCTCTCATTCTGGCGCTGGCGATGGGTGCGCTGGGATGGGCGCTCGACGGCCTCCCGGCTGCCGTCGTGGCGGCTCTGGTGGCGGGCAGCGCGATCACCGCGTACCGGGTCTCGATGTGGCTCGCGCCGGACGCGCCGCTGCTGGCGGCCTGCGCCGTGGCGTTGCTGGGCGCGTATCTGGGGTACCGCGCACCGACCGGGCGGCGCAAGCTCGGCGGCTACCTGCTGATGCACGCCGGCGCCGCCGCAGGCTTCATGGCGAAGAGCGCGGTGGGCTGGCTGGTACCCGGTCTGACGCTGCTGACGCTCATCGCCTGGGAGCGTCGCTGGAAGGAACTCGTGCGTGCGGAGTTGTATGCCGGCTTCGCCCTGCAGGCGGCGATCATCGCGCCGTGGCTGCTCGCCGTGGCACGCACCGCGCACGGTGCGCACGCGCTGCGCGTTTTGTTCTGGTACAACCTGGTCGGCCGCTTCATGACGGTCGCCGCCCCGCCGGCCTACCGCTACACCGAGGCGCATCACAACACCTTCGGCAAGTATTTCCTGCAGCTGCCGGTGTACCTGCTGCCCTGGACGGCGCTAGCAATCGCCGCGGCACTGTTCGCCTGGCGCGGCGTGCGCCGATCGGGACCGGAGGGTACGGCCTGGCGCTTCGCCGTATCGGCCACGCTCCCATGGCTGGTGCTGCTGTCGTTGGCCGCCACGGCCCGCGACGTGTACGCAGCACCGGCGCTGCTCGGCGCCAGTCTGCTCATCGCCCTGTGGGCCAGCGAATGCCAACGACTCGGTTTCGCCCCCCGCGGCGCGCTGCGCTGGACGCGCTGGACCGTTGCCCTCGCCGGCAGCGTGTTCGCGGCGCTCGCCATCGCCGTCGCTCTGGTGCAGCGCGCCGCCCCGCTCTGTGCGGCCCTGGATCTGGCCTGTGGCGGCGCGGCAGCAACGTGCATGGTCCTGGCGTTGCGCCGGGCGGCACATGCGCAACGGAAGGCCGAGGCGCTCACGAGTTTCACCTGGACCTACGCGGCTTACGCCGCGGCCTTCTGTCTCAGCGCCCTCGCGGTCTTTCCCCTGATCGACCGCTGGCAGGACTTGCCGGCGCTGGCACGGCGCATCCACGCGGCCACCCGGCACGAGCCGCTCGCGCTGCTGAACCCGGACGAAACCACGATTGCGATGCTCGATCGCGGTCTGCGGACCCGCTTCACACGGCTTAACGTCCACGGGCACGCCGCGGCCGCCGTGACGCACTGGTTCGACACCCGGGGACCCGAGGCGCGCGTGCTGGTGCTGCTTCCGGGCCATGCCGCAGGCCCGTTCACACCGCTGTTGAGCGCACTGGGCGCCACTCACGCGCCGGGCGACGGGGCGGCCGGCGGCCTGCAGCGAGCGGGGGCCGCGCGCATCGTGGCCCGGTATGACCTGCCTCAGGGCCGGCGCTACGCGCTGCTCGGTCCGCCCGGTGAGCCGTCCGGGCCCCGATGAACCCGGTGCGCCGCTCCCCGCGGGCCCTGTCCGGCCGGATTCGGGGACTGGTGCCGGCAGCATCCGCGGCATCGGCCGCCGCGCCCCGGTTGCACCGCCTGTCCGATCCGCTCGGACCTCACGACCTGCTCACTGCGTGAGCCGATCCAGGCCAGACGGCGATCGCGGCGGGATCCCTCGGCCACCTTGCGCTTAGCGAAAGGCAGCGGGCCGCGGAACGTGCCACAGTACGGGCATTGCCGTCAGCCGAGCATCGCGTCGCCATGAGCCCCCGACCCGCCTCCCGCGCCCATCCCGCGGCACCGCCCGCACTGAAGCGGCTGGAGCAGCTCTGTACGCTGGCACGGCGGCACGCGCCGCTGCGCACCGCAGTGGTTCACCCCGTCGATCCGGTGTCGTTGCTCGGGGCCCTCGAAGCCCAGCGTGCAGGCCTCATCCGTCCGGTCTTCATCGGACCGGAAAGGCGCATCCGCGCAGCCGCCCGCCGCGCGCGCCTGGAGCTCTCCGGGCACACCGTGATCGACACCGAACACAGCCACGCTGCGGCCGAGTGTGCCGTGCAGTTGGCGCGCCGCGGTGAGGTCGCCGCGATCATGAAAGGTGCGCTGCACACCGACGAACTGATGCATGCGGTCGTCGATCCTGACCAGGGATTGCGCACGGAACGGCGCGTGAGTCATGTGTTCGCGATCGATGCCCCGCACTACCCCCGGCTGCTGTTTATCACCGACGCGGCGGTCAACATCTACCCCTCGCTCGAGGACAAGCGCGACATCGTGCAGAATGCGAT
>JAKADE010000101.1 GCA_021820785.1 Pseudomonadota bacterium | reverse complement strand
TAGTCGAAATGCTCCTCGGCACGCTCGCGCCGGCGCGCGAGCAGGCCGGCCACCAGGCGGGTCAGGGAGCGGAACTTGTAGGCGAACTGCAGGTTGCGGGCCTGCTCCTTGGTCACCACCTCGAAGGGGTTGCCGCCGAGCTCGGCGCTCATGCGCTCAAGATCGCGGCCGAAGATCGCCTCCAGCACGATGCTCAGGGTCAGTTCGCTCATCTCATCGGTGAGGTTGACCGGCTCGCCGCTGCGCGCCGCGTCCGCCCACCGCTCGAGCAGCCCGTCATTGGCCGCGGCGATGCGCGCGGCGAACTCGGTGATGACCCGCCGGTGAAACAGCGGCTGCAGCATCATGCGCTGGCGCCGCCAGAACTCGCCCTCGCTGGTCATGATCCCGTTGCCGAGCAGGATCTTCACCCGGTCGAGACCGATGCCCTTGGTGTAATTGCGGTGGTTCGTGACCAGGATGCGCTTGACGTCATCCGGGTGGTGCACCACGTAGGTGTAGGACTTGCGCGCCGGAACGTATACCCGGTACAGGTCCCCGTGCACGGCGAACAGCTCGATCATGCGTTCCAGGGAGTCGTCCGTGGAGCCGATGTCGAAGGCCTCGTCCGCCACCGGCGGACCCTGCTGGGTTGTCTCGGTCGTGCTCATGTAAGCTCTCAATTATACCCATCGGCACCCCCGCCGATCCCATTGGAGTCACCTCTCGCATGACCGAGCCCGGCCTGCGCAATTCGCTCTACCGCACGGTCACCCGTTCGGACCGACGCATGACGCCGTTGCGCCGAGCGCTGTACCGTCTCGCCATCCCGCTCGGCCTCGCCGTGATCCGCGCCTGGTGGGGCATGTGCCGCGTGGTGCGCATCGAAGGCGAGGAGCACCTGCTCGCGGCGCTCGCCGAGGCACCCTCGGTGCTGCCGTGCTACTGGCACCAGCATCAGCTGTTTTGCGGCAAGTACCTGCTCGAGCAGCGCGCCCGGGGCCTGAAGGCCGGCTGGCTGATCAGCCCTTCGGTCGACGGGGAATTGGGCGCGATGCTGGTGCAGCGCCTCGGAGCGTACGCGATCCGCGGCTCCTCGACGCACACCGGTGCGCGGGCGCTGCGTGATTATTATCAGGCCCTGGTCAAAGAGAACATCTCCCCGGCGATCACGCCCGACGGCCCGCGCGGGCCGCGCTACCAGTTCAAGCCCGGCGCGATCCTGCTGGCGCAGATGTCAGGCCGGCCGATCGTGCCCATGGCCTACGCGGCCTCGCGCGCCTGGCGCATCAAGTGGGACCGGTTCGTGATCCCCAAGCCATTCGCGCGCATCGCGATCGCCATCGGTGCGCCGCGGCACGTGCCGCGCACCCTCGATGCCGACGGGCTCGCCGCCCTGCAGGCCGAGATGGCGGCGGAGCTGAAGCGCACCTTCGAGTCGGCCCGCCGGGCCCTCGGCTGAGCGCGTCGGTGACGCGGAAAAACGTGCGCCGGTTCTCAGCCCGGAGCGGTCCGGAGCAGATTCTGTCAAGTTCCCAACCCTTGACCGAACAGTACGTTAGCTTGTGTTCTTGAACAGGTGTGCGAAAATCCGCTGCCACGCGTTAGAAAACCAAAGCTCCGATCGCCCCGCGAGGCCAGACGGCAGTTCACACGTCCCGGGACACCGCGGGTGTAGGCTGCAGGTTCGGGCTTAGAGGTTACCGGTTCATGTCGAGTCACCCGTCGGACAGGCCAGCGGATTTCACTTCCACGGACATCCTGGCGTCCGACGCGTGGAAGGATCGGACGTCGAAGCTCGGAATCGACGTCACCTGTACGCAAATCGCGGTCGAACTGCAGAACATGCGCAAGGGCACGCTGAATGCGAGCCTGCAGCGCAACCTCGGACTGCTGCGCGAAGTCACCGGCGTGGACTGCGCGTTCGTCGCGCTGCTGCGCCCCGAGCACACGGTGATCCAGGAGGTCCAGTTCGAGCGTACCGCGCTCGCTCAGTGTCGCCCCGAGGGCCTCGAGGAAACTCCGCTCGACACCCTCCCCTGGCTGAATGGGCGCCTCGAGCACCTGCGTCTGTCCCAGCTGCCCGACACCGCCAAGCCGCCGCGCGAGCAGGCCGCCGAAGCGCAGCGCTTCGCATCCCTGTACATGGGCTCAGTGCTGCTCGTGGCCCTGCGGGTGCAGGGCAAGCCGGCCGGCTTGCTCGGACTTGCCAATACCCTGCCGCGCACCTGGGACGTCAGCCAGCAGCTGCTGATGAAACTCGTCGGCACCAGCCTCGCCACCGGGCTCGAGCGGGTGCGGATCGAGGCGCGGCTCGCGAAGCTCGAGGAGCGCAACGCCCTCGCCCAGGCGGCCGCCAATGACGGGCTGTGGGACTTCGACGTCGAGAACAACGAAGTGTATTTCTCGCCGCGCTGGAAGGCGATGCTCGGCTACCGCGACGAGGATCTGCGCGGCTCGCCGGACTGGAGCAATCTGGTGCATCCGGACGACCTGCCGCGGGTGCAGGCGGCGATCCGCGAGCACATCGACGGCAAGACCCCGATTTTCGAGAGCACCCACCGCATGCGTCATCGCAACGGCGAGTGGCGCTGGGTGATGAGCCGGGCCACCGCACGGGTCGATGAGCACGGTCGGCTGCTGCGTCTGGTGGGCGTGGAGCTGGACATCACCGAGCGCAAGCTCTACGAGGAAGCGCTGTTTCGCGAAAAGGAGAGCGCGCAGATCACCCTGCAGTCGATTGGCGACGGGGTGATCACCACCGATGCCGAATCCGTCATCGACTACATCAACCCGGTCGCCGAGGCGCTGACCGGCTGGCGGCTCGAGAATGCGATGGGACGGCCGGTGGAGGAAATCTTCCGCGCCTTCCACGAGGAGACCTGCGAGCCGCTGGAGAACCCGCTCACCATGTCCGTGCGGCGCGTCCGTCCGATCAAGTCGGTCCGGCCGATGCTGCTGATCCGCCGCGACGGCAACGAGCTGTACGTCGAGAGCACCGCCGCACCGATCCGCGACGGAGCCGGCAAGGTCACCGGCGGGGTGCTGGTGTTCCATGACGTGAGCGAGGCCCGCGAACTGAACCGGCGGCTCTCCTACCACGCCAGCCACGACCTGCTCACCGGCCTGGTGAACCGGCGGGAATTCGAGAGCCGGCTCGAGCGGGCGCTGAAGAGCGCCAAGGCGCACGAGTCCTCCTATGCGCTGTGCTACCTGGACATCGACCAGTTCAAGATCGTCAACGACACCTGCGGCCACAGCGCCGGCGACACGCTGCTCGGGCAGGTCGGCGCGCTGCTGAAATCGAAGATCCGCTGGCGCGACACCCTCTCGCGCCTCGGCGGGGACGAGTTCGGCATCCTGCTCGAGAGCTGCTCGATCGACGAGGCGATGCGCACCGCCGAGGTGCTGCGCGAGAGCGTGCGCAACTTCCGCTTCACCTGGGAGGACCGGGTGTTCCGCCTCGGCGCGAGCGTCGGGGTGGTGCCGATCACGGCCGACAACGAGGACGTGGCCTCGATCCTCTCGGCCGCCGACAGCGCCTGCGCGGCGGCCAAGGAGGCCGGGCGCAACCGCGTGCACAGCTTCGCCGAAAACGACATGGAGCTGATGCGCCGCCGCCGCGAGATGCAGTGGGCGGCGCGCATCAACACCGCGCTCGAGGAGGGTCGGTTCGAGCTGCACCGCATGGCCATACAGCCGCTGCAGCAGGCCGATCCAGGCGCGCATTACGAGTTGCTGCTGCGCCTGAAGGACGAGTCGGGCCGGATCGTCACGCCCAATGACTTCATCGCCGCGGCCGAGCGCTACGGCATCACCCCGGCGATCGACCGCTGGGTGATCGAAAACGCCTTCCGGTGGCTGGTCTCGGAGGCCGACGAGCGCGAGAAGCTCGCGCTGTGCTCGATCAACCTCTCGGGGCAAAGCCTCGGAGACGACAAGTTCCTGCCGTTCGTGATCGACCAGTTCCACCGCAGCGGGCTCGACGGCTCGAAGATCTGCTTCGAGATCACGGAGACCGCGGCGGTGGCCAGCTTCTCCCAGGCGAACCGGTTCATCCAGGCGCTGAAAGACCTCGGCTGCAAGTTCGCGCTCGATGACTTCGGCACCGGACTGTCCTCATTCGGTTACCTGAAGCACTTCCCGGTGGACTTCCTGAAGATCGACGGCAGCTTCGTGCGCGAGATCCTGCGCGACCCGATCGACCGGGAAATGGTCCGCTCCATCAACGAAATCGGCCATCTCACGGGCAAGAAGACCATCGCCGAGTTCGCCGAGAACGCCGAGATCATCCAGATGCTCACCAGCCTCGGGGTGGACTTCGCGCAGGGCTACGGCGTGGCCCAGCCGCAGCGGGTGCTCAAGGCCGCGGTGGCCTGATTTCCCGCAATCAGCGGGCAATTGCCGGTATACTGCCGCATATGAGCGCCAGTGCGTCTTCCGAAACCGTCGTGGCGCGCTGCCAGCAGCGCATGGCCGACTGCGGCATTCGGCCGACCGCCCAGCGCGTGCGCATCGCCTCGCTGCTGCTGAGCGAACCGCAGCATCTGTCTGCGGAGCAGATCCTGGCGAACCTGCGCGCGAGCGGCGCACGGGTCTCCAAGGCGACCGTGTACAACACGCTGAATCTGTTCGCCTCGCGCGGGCTGATCCGCCAGCTCTCGGTCGATGGGACCCGGGCCTGGTTCGATTCCAATGTCGATGCGCACTACCACTTCCACGACCTCGCCAGCGGCGCGCTGATCGACGTGCCGGTGCCGGACGTGGAGTTCAGCCGCCTGCCGCCGCCACCGCCCGGTACCGAGGTGGATGGCATCGATCTGGTGATCCGCCTGCGCAAGAAAGCGTCCTGAGCGACGCCGCTCCTTCGCGCCCAGGAGACCGACCGTGCTGATGTATCACGGCTTCTATCACGGCTTTTTCCCCGGCTGGTTCGGGTTCTGGGGATTCGGCTGGCCGTTCATGGCGGCGATCGCCGTCATCCCGTTCTGGCGGATCTGCACACGCGTCGGGCACTCGCCCTGGCTCAGCCTGCTGATCCTGATCCCGCTGGTGAATCTGATCTTCCTGTACATCCTCGCCTTCGGGGAATGGCCTGAGCTGCGTGGCACCAGCCAGCCGCCCGCCAGCGGGTCGAATTCCTCGACGCCGGGCCGCTGAGCGCACTCCCCTGCCTCGCGGACCCCTGGGGTCTGCAAGGCATCCGCCGCGCGGCGCCAACTCGGAGTCCCTGAAAGAAAACGGCCCCACTGGGGGGCCGTTTTTTGCTCAGCCCTGCACAGGACCGAGCGCACAGGACGTGCCGATCAGATCGAGCGAGACATCCGCCGACGGCGGCCGATGAACAGCGCGCAGCCGAGCAGGCCGGCACCGAACAGCGCCAGGGCACCCGGCTCCGGAGCCTCGGTGACGTTCTGGAACGTCAATTGCGAGGGCGCACCATTGGCCTCGACGTAGTACAGGCTGTATGTGCCGGCGTTCAGGTTGAATGGGGTCCCAATGGACGTCGTCGGAGCCGCGCTGTTTACGAGGAGCCCCGACGGTCCGTAGAGGCTGATGCCGTCATCATGCCAAATCGTCCCCATCGTATCGTTGTTATAGAGCGTGAACGTCAGCCTCATCAGCGTCGCGGAACCAAAGCTGCCGGTGCTGAGCACCGTGGTACCGCTGGCGGGACTCACGTAGTTCCAGACATTGGTCGTGCCGTTACCCGCACCATTGTTACCATTGTTGCCCACGAAGTTACCGAACGTATTCGGGGTACCGCCGGACACGTACCAGTTGGGCAAGCCGGTGGCCGTTCCGGTCACGAACGGGTTCAACGCCATGAGCGGGTTGCTGGTGTTCGCTTGCTGGCTCAGGCTGCTGCTGGTGCTCCCTGGCGTAAGCGCGTTCCACCCGGTCACACTGAAGGTGATGCTGCTCAGGGGACCGGCTTGCGCCAGGGGACTGAAGGCCAAAACAGCCGCTGCGAGGCTGCCGGCCACTGCAAATGTCTTCTTGAACATGACGCTCTCCGCTGAAGAAGGAATTCTGTTGCCGCAAGTGGCGGTGCCGTCACCAATCACCCGCACGAGATCTCCTTGCATGGCGCGTGCCAGCCATACTATTCAATGGCTTACGGAATTTCGTCCGGGAAATCGTAAAGACCGCCGACAGCCTCAACGCCTGCTGGGCCATGTCCGGCGATTGGACCCCGGCCTACGGATGGGCGGCCCAGTCCGCAGATTCGGCCCGTTCCGGCCAGAAGCCGGCCTGCGCGTTCGGCTGAACGCGCACCGGAGGGTGACGGCGGGCGCGAGTGCCTATAGAATTCGCGGCCCGGCGCCGGGATAGCTCAGCTGGTAGAGCAGCGCATTCGTAATGCGCGGGTCGTAGGTTCGAATCCTATTCCCGGCACCATATTTTCCGAGAAAAACAGGCCGATCAGGGCCATCCAGGATTGATCTAGGCCGCGCGGATTGGGGTTCTTGGGCACATCGCCCTGATCGACCCGCTTTCGCAACCCCGTGCCTTAATCCGCCAACGACCATTAGAGGTCGTGCTGTTACGCGCCTCTTGAAGACGCACACTCCTTGACCCTTTCGATTACATCTGTAATTATCTTACCAACTACGGCTGTAAACGATGAGACGTTAGTGCCTCAAGTAACTCCGATCTCTGGCGCTGAATCCGTCATCATGCAAGCACTGTGGGAACGTAGTCCGCTGGCCGCGGAAGACGTGCTTGCCGCCGTAGCGGACAGGACAGATTGGCAGGAACCAACCGTAAAAACCCTGCTCAATCGTCTTTTGAAAAAGGGTGCGATTCACGCCCGCAAACAGGGACGCCGATATCTCTACTCGCCCGTTCTCGCCCGCGATCAATGGCTACTTCAGGAAAGCTCCGGACTCGTCGACAGACTGTTTGGCGGTCGCGTCGCGCCGCTGGTAGCCCATTTCAGTCGACATCGGAAACTCTCGGAACGGGACGTGCAGGAGCTACGGAAACTTCTGGAGAGAATCGAAGATGCCTAGTCCATTGACGGAACTGCTGCCGGCTACGCTCATTTCCAGCGCGGCCCTGATACTGATTGGCGTGCTACGAACGCCTCTACGTCAGGCATTCGGTGCGCGCGCGGCCTATTGGGCCTGGCTTCTGGCACCGGCAAGCATCCTGGGCCTGTTCGTGCCTCGCCCCAATCAAACCACCACCGCGACCACGCAGACCCTCTCCGCGGCGGCGAGTCATGCCTGGCATGCGTTGCCGGCCGTCGCAGTTGCAACCAATCACCTCAGCATACTGGCTGCAGTCGGACTCCTCGTCTGGCTGACCGGCGTGGTCGCTGCGCTGTGTGTCAACGTGTTCAGACAGCATCGATTTGTCAGCGCACTGGCTCCGCTTTCGGTAGGGCCGGACGGCACGCTGCGCAGCGGCGCCGTCGTCATGCCCCTGGTGGTGGGGGCCTGGTCACCCCGGATCATCGTCCCCATAGACTTCGAGCAGCGCTACAGCGCATCAGGACGTCAATTGATGATGGCGCACGAGGTCGCGCACATTGCCCGCTGGGACACTCGCGTAGCCGCGCTGGCCGCCGGCTGGGCATGCATCTTTTGGTTCAACCCGCTGGTGTATTGGGCCATTTCACGCCTGCGATTCGATCAGGAATTGGCCTGCGACGCCCGGATTCTCGCGTATTTCAAAGGCTGCGGGCGTGACTACGCCACAGCGCTTCTGGATGCTCAGATGGCCGATCAGATCAGGAGCGCATCGCCAATCGCCTGTCATTGGCAGTCCGCTCACCCGCTCAAGAAGAGAGTCATCATGCTGACAAAGAAATTGCCGGGGAATCTGCGAACGAGAATAGGCATAGCTGCTGCGATTGCAGCGAGCGTCTTAGGGTCTGCGGTTGTGTGGGCCGCGCAGCCACAATACAGCGCCGGGGGTGCGCGCATTGCGCTGAGCATGATCTGGTTTGCGGATCATGATCCAAGATTTCCGGGGCGCATCACGCGAGCAAGCGTGAACGATCGTCTTGTGCATTATGGCGAGGCACTCAGGTCGATGTCACCGCACGGGAACTATGGCGTGATTTGCACTCCCCAAGCCGTGACCCCTGCACCAGGTCACGGAAAGTCAAGCGTCAAACTCGGTTGCGAATTGCGCGCTGATGGGAGAATTTTCGCCGCACGCGAAGTGACACTTCGCAACGGCCAACTGGCGGCCCTGGACACCAGGGATCCCAAGACCGGAACACGAGTGTACGTTGTGCTGAGTGCCTCCACGTCCGCTGGATCCGCAACTCAGATCGTGCCCCACGGAGTGGTGTACGAGTCGTGATTTCTGGTTCGGTTGGACTCGTACTCAGCTGACCACTGCGGACAGCCGAGCGGGCTGATTGTCGGCGAGAGCCCGCAGCGGTTCAAGGGC
>JAKADE010000100.1 GCA_021820785.1 Pseudomonadota bacterium | reverse complement strand
GCGCTCCTGGTAGAAGAGTTGGTCCCCGCCGTAACCGATGAACAGTGCGACCGCACCGCGCTCAGCGGCGAGCGCCGCCTCGCGGCGACTGTGTTCCAGATAGAACAGATAATTGGTGGGCTCGGCGCTCGGGGCGAGCGCGCGCAACGGGCCGAGGTCGATGCCGAGCGGCCGGATGCGCTCGATGAGGCCAAGGCCGGCGGACGCAGCCGCGAGGCGTGCATAGCACCGTTCGTCGAGATCGGTGTGCGGCGGATAGTAGTGGAAGCACTCCAGCCGAGGTACCGCGGCGCCGGCGAGCGCCGCGAGCACGATGGAGGAATCGAGCCCGCCGGAAAGAGACACCAACACCTTCTCGAAGCATGCGCTCCAGGCGCGCACCACTTCCCGGGTGCAGCGACCGAGGCGCTCGGCGGCCCCGGTGCCTTCGATCGGTGCCGCCGCCGCAATCTCGAGCGGGTCCCAGTGACACACTCTCAGAACCGAACCGCCGTGATGGCGCGCGGACTCCCCGCCCACCAGCTGCGAGACGCCCTCGAGCCCGGTGCGCCGACTGTGTTCCCGCACGAGGCTCAGACAGGCCGCCACATACGCCCAGTCCACCTGGAACGGTTCGCTGCGCATCGACAGCACGTCGCCGATGGAGGAACAATACACGTCAATTGCGCCGAGCCGGGTTGTGTAGCACGGCAATCCGGCCGACGGATCACGCAGGACGCAGATGCTGCCCGTATCCGGCTCACGGAGCACCGCGATGTATCGGCCCCAGTAGCGCTCCAGGAGACGGCGGCCTCCGGAGGATGCAGTTGCACGGCTCTCCGCTGCGTCAAACGCCGCCGGTGCCGGTCGGGACACGCCCTCGCCGTCGGACTTGAACAATGTCCCGAGCACCACACCCTGCCCGCCCGCGAGGGGCCGTGCGGCATCGCCTGCACGCCACTCGCCGGCGCAGCGCACCTCGAAGCCCGCCCCCTGACCGACCAATCGCCACTCGTCGGCCTGCCGCCGCAGCCGCTCGAGCAGCCCCTGCGCCTGTGCACGCGCTGCAGCGTCTTCATGGTCCCAGATGAACACGAGGTAGCGGAACACGATCAGACTCTCAGAATGGGCGAGTACTGACGCACGCGGTCCGGCGCGTCATTGAAGAGAACCGCCCCGTACTGCACCCAGCAATGTGCATGAAACGGCGCAGTTCGCACGCCAAAGACCCAATGCGGGTACAGCCCGTACTGCGCGAGAAAGGTCACGAGCGCCAGCGAGTCGAGCAGACAGGCTCCGCGCGCGCTGTAGAACCACGGCCGCAGATGCACGAAGCGGCGCACCAGGGCTTGCGCGTGCCCGACATCGAACTGCGCATCCGGCGCAGCATCCGCCGGGCGAGCCCTGCGGGTCTGCGCGATCACCGAGTACATCGGCCGAAGCTTCAGGGCGCTCGCCGCTGCCGCGCAGGCCCAGGCCGCGCGTCGCAGGTCGCGCCCGCTCGGTCGCGGCGGTGCATCGAAATCGAATTCGAGCAGCGTGCGCTGCGGCGATTCGATCGCGATCGGCGTCGCGGCGTGACCCGAGCCGCGCTCGCCCACCACCATTCCGTGCTCGATCAGCCGCCCGAGGACCGCCGGAGGAGACCCGAGCACCGTCGGGGCCGGCAGCGGCCATGCCCCGATCCACCCCGAGAGCCGCGCTGCTGGCTGTACAGCGAGGTAGCGGTTGCGCCGCAGATCCATCAGGACCGCGTGAGGGCCGCACAAGGCCAGATGGACGTGGTGCGCCAACCAATACGGCTCGATCCGCTCCGATTCCCTGCCCTGCTGCATGTGCCTCCCGTGTCCCGCCAGACCCGACCGCCGGGCTCCGCCGCCCTCGTGTACATCTGTAACACGGCCGCGCGATGCCCTGCAGCGTCAATGGCGGCGTCTTTGCGCAGATACGCCAACCGATAGGCCCGGCTGCGTGCGTCTCAGGCCGACGCCGCACCCGGTCGCTGCGTCGCCCACAACAGCGCGTACCGCCCTCCGGCCTGCAGCAGCGCCTCGTGGCGGCCGCACTCGACAACCCTTCCCGCGTGCAGCACCAGGATGCACTCGGCGTGCACGACGCTTGCCAGGCGGTGAGCGATCAGCACCGTAGTCGCCGCCCCCGCCATCGCACGCAGGCTGGCCAGAACCGCCTGCTCGGTCCGGCTGTCTAGCGCCGCAGTCGCCTCATCGAACACATACACGAGCGGGCGGCGCAGCGCCGCCCGCGCAATCGCAATCCGTTGACGCTCTCCGCCCGAGATCCGCAGCCCGCGCTCGCCAACGACCGTATCGTATCCATCCGGCAGCGTGGCGATGAACTCCTCGAGCTGCGCAATATGCGCCGCCTGGCGGACCTCTTCGCGGCTCGCCCGCGGTTTTGCGACCGCGATGTTGAACTCTATCGAATCATCGAACAGCACGACGTCCTGAGGCACCACGGCGATCGCACTGCGCAGGGCCTGCGGCGCGATCCCGTTCAATGCGAGTCCGCCGAGCCGGATCTCGCCACTCTCCGGTTCGATCAGCCGCAGCAGCAATCTCACGATGGAAGACTTGCCCGAGCCGCTCTGGCCGACGATGCCGAGCGTCGAGCCGGCGGCAACCGTGAAGCTCACGGCCTCGAGCGCTGCCCGTTCGGGGGCGTAGCGCAACGTCACCCGATCGAACTCAAGCGTCCCCGCAAGGGTATCCGGCAGCAACGCGCCGCCCACCGGCTCCGGAGCGACCGCCAGCAGCGCCATCGCCTTCTCGAGCAGCGCTGTGCCCTGCGCAAACCCCTGCACCGCGAAGCCGAGCATCTCCGCCGGCCGGACCAACTGCAGCATGTACGTATTGACGAGCACGAAACCCCCGACCGTGAGGGTCCCGGCGCGCACCGCATGCAGCGCACAGCTCAGGGTCACCGCCAGGAACATCGCAAACACCGCAGCCACCGCCAGCCCGTTGCGCGCATAGCGCCGATAGAAGTGCACCCACGCCGCCTCGCTGTGCTCGAGTGCTCGCCCGGCTTTGCCCGTTACGAGCCGCTCCGCCCCGAACGCCTTCACCGTCTCGAAGTTCAACAACCCGTCGGTCAGGACCGCCCCCGCCGCCACGCGGGTCGCAGCCGCGTCGCGAGCGCTGTCGCCGATGCGCCGGGCAGAGCGGCCGAACACCACCGCGTAGCAGAGCGCGGCGCCACAAAAAAGTCCGAGGAACACCGGCTGGCGCAATCGATCGAGCACGTAGGCAGCCAGGAGCAGCTCGGCACACACCGGCAGAACGGTAAACACCAGGTGATGCAGGATCAGCCGCGCCCCTTCGAGCCCGTTTTCAATGGTCTGGCTGACCGCGCCGGTCTGTCGAACGAGGTGATAACGCAACGGCAGGCACAGCACATGCGCGAACAGCCGTTCGGTGAACGTTCTGATCATGCGCCGCTCCGCCCTCGCGTACCGCAGCGCACGCAGTTCTGCGCTCGAGCGTCCGAGCCATTGACTGGCGGCATAGAGTCCCACGAGCGCACCGGCCGTCAGTGGAACCCGACCCTCTGCACTCAACCCGTCGACGATCCACTTCAACGCCAGGGGCGCCAGTGCGTTCATCGCAGCCCCGAACAGCACCAGCAGGAGCACTTCCGCGAGCCGCAGGGCCACGTACGGCGACACCTCGCCGCGGAGCACCCCGAGCGCTTCCCGCCACAGATACCGGCGGGATCCGTTGCTCACCGGCGGCCCTTGGGCCGCCCCGGTTCGAGTGAGTCAACGCTGTCGGCTCCATCCGCATCCCCCTCCGTCTCGCTCTTCTCGGGGCCCTCTGTACCACCCTTCGCTGCGACATCCTCCACAGCCGACTCCGCATCGCGGCGCGCTCGAACCTCAGCGACGATCGCCTCGGCAGCAGTCAACAGTCCACCTGGATCCCGCGCCCGCAGCGTCAGCACAGTGCCCTGCAGCGTGCTCTGATCCCGCGCGAGCAGCTCGCCAATGGACTTCAGC
This sequence comes from Pseudomonadota bacterium, assembly GCA_021820785.1. The sequence goes on along the minus strand of JAKADE010000100.1, from coordinate 4,406 downwards.
GACACGCCGCATCTCACGGCGACCAAAGTGACCAGTGCCCGGGCCCGGCAAACGCCCCGCCCCCGGGACCGCTCGGCCATCCGATCGGCCGGAAGCCCGACATGACGCGCAACGAACCATACGACAGACCGCAACAACACCTCCTGCTGGCGCAAACGCAGCGCGCGTGCCTGGCGGAACACCTCACGAATCCCCGGTATCGACCCGCTCGGCGAGGCGAACGCCTGACCCAATTCGGACTCGACGCCGCGAGCCCTGAGCAGCCGATACTCGCGTACTGCACCCGGCCCTCGTCCGAGCTGGTCAAGCACCGAGCGAGTATCGACCCAGGGCAGCGCCGAAACACCCTGATACTCCGAATCCGCAGTCCACCCCGGCCCGATCAGCGGACGATGCAGCCACAGCACGAATTCGGTTCGAAATGCATCACGCACCCGGAATGTCCGCAGCCGCCTGAATACCTGACCGGCACTGCGCCGCGTCCGATTGAAATGCAGTGCATACGGTACCGTGACGTAACGGAGCATCCGTCCAATCGGAACCTGCGCAGCTTCGACCGCAAGCTCCACGCAGTCCCCTTCGCACCGACAGGCAAACACCCGCCCTCCACACCAGAACAGCATCGAGTCGATGCTCTCGGCCATCTTGCGCCAATCGACCTCATCCCGGACGAGCAGACCCGGACGGCAGCTGCGCAGAATGACATGCAACAGCACTGGGGAACGATGATCCACCGAAACTCGAGCGCGCCTGGTCGTCATGCCGCCCCCCCCTTTTCACGCGCCCTCGAACATCAGGCCGATCGTGTGCGCGCATTCCGACAACTTCCTCTTCGTCGAACATCTGTCGTCAACACGAACAGATGGCGACCGCCTCTCAACTCTAACAATAAATTACTCCCGCACTTGACACGATGCAACACAGCACCGTTTCGTTAGTTTTCGCTGTCGCCCTCCACCCTGCGCTCGAACACCACCGCACTCTGCAATCCCCAACCTTCGCACCTGCAACCGTCGAATTTTTCCCAAATTTTCCCAACCTACCGAGTCCGAACAGAAACCCGAACGACGTCCTCCGCCAGCCTGGATGTGTTGGTTATAGTCATCAGAAATCCCCGCTCTTTCACCCAGCGACCCCCATCGAAAGAGCGCCTAAGTGACTGATTAATGGCAATAAATATTTTTTCGCTGTGCCGATGCTGCATGACTGCGACTACCCGACGCCTTTCGGCACGAGCACCGTCCTGGGACGAACTCGTTGATGGCAGGGACGAACTCGTCAATCCGCCCCTTGACAAATCGTTCTTGCGGGAATTGCGTAATCACGTCACCGCAGACTCGGCGCCGCATCGTGAGTGACAAGACTGTCCATCCACGCAATGAGGAGAACGACCATGCAGAACCTCGGCCATGTCTCGACGGAAACGAAGGGAACTCCCGGATCCGCAACGGAACAGGGAGTCATCGTCGGATTCGATCCGCGTTAACGGAACCGGCGGTGTGCGACGCCAGTCGCACACCGCCTTCTCCCTGACGACTCAACAGAGGGAAATTCACGCCATGTACGAACTCGCACCCGATGTCTATGCCTGCGCCACAGGACGGCGCTACATATTTCTCGATTTGAAATGCGATCGCTATATCGCGGTCCCTGCCACACAGATACACCGCTGTGTCCCAAAGATCATCGGTTTGCACCCGGGCCACCACGCAAACGGCTTCCCCAGTGTCCATGAGGAGTCATCTACGGATGTGGCCGAAGAGCTACTGCAAGCAGGACTTTTGCGTCATGCGGCGCAAATCGAAGGCCCGCAGCCACCACTGCCCGCCGCCGCCACCCGCGAATTAGAATATTCGCACCGCGCGCCGACAGACCGCCGGACACAGAGACATAGTCTCCGGGCAGTCTGGGCAATGCTTCGTGCAGATATCGCCCTCCGGACGATCCCGCTATGGCGAATTGCTGGCCGCATTCGCGCGACTAAGGCGCGTCCAGCACCGGACTTATGGGATCCACCCCCGTGGGAGGTCGAATCCATTACCTCCTCGCTCCTACATATCAGACCGTGGTATCCGCGGAATTACCTCTGCCTGTATGACTCCCTTGCTCTAATGCTGCTTCTAGGGAGTTTTCGAATTCGAGCGGACTGGCTCTTTGGCGTCAGAGAGGATCCATTCATCGCGCACTGTTGGGTGCAACACAAATCCACAGTTCTCAATGATCACCTGGATCGAATCCGTTCCTTTGTTCCAATCATGGTCATTTGATCTGCCGCAATGGAATTCCCCTACATTGCACTCCTCTGGAACCCCCTTAATGCCGCCCAGACCCAGAATGCTGATCAGCTCCTGAAGCAATTTTTACGCACAACATGGATTACGCAGATCGAACGTCCTGGCCTAGTGATTTACAGAAAGCCGATTCCGAACCGCACCATCCGGATATACCTACTCCCGAACAACACCGGTGTGCTCTTTGGGACTATATTTCAACGCAGTTCGACTCGCCCGTTGGCGACAGAAGAACTCGCCAATGACCCCGATCTCTGTACATCCTCCACTCAGATTGCAAACACTCTGACGCGCAACTATTGGGGAGGATTTATAGCACTGCACTCCCACCCTGGCTCCGGTCAATGGTGCGTACTTCGCGATTGCTCAGGATCCCTTCCCTGCTATTACTCCAGCGTACGCGGAATTACCCTGGCGACCTCCGATGCCCGCCATTTATATTCCTGCTCGATCTGGCGTCGCGAATCGGGACCCCGCGCGACCCCTCGCATCAACTGGCAATATCTGTCGCGCTTTCTCCAGGACTCCCAGCTGCCCATCCGAGACACCGGCCTGGTGGGCGTACAAGAACTCCTGGCCGGGGAAGCTCTCATCAGTCGGGAGGGAGAGCCTCAGGTTGAAATGACCTGGAATCCCGCGAACTTTGTCCTTGATACGTCGGAACACTCAATTGCGACGATTTGCGACGAACTCCTCGAGACGACTCGCTCCTGCATTCAGGCATGGGCCCAGGCTCATGACGCGATCATTCACCACCTATCCGGCGGATTCGACTCATCCTTAATCCTGGCACTTCTCACCCGCAGCAACCCCAAACCCAGCGTCCTCTGTATCAACCGATTCGCCGAAGGCCCTGCAGAGGACTGAAGTGGTCCCTACGCGACGGACCTCTTAGATGGGTCTTGATCGACGTGTTGCATTCTGCGCGCATACTCGTTCGGCGACAAGTATCCGAGTGACGAGTGTAGGCGGACTGGATTGTAAAATCCGTGGATGTACTCTGCGATCGCTCTGTGTGCTTCCTGTTTTGTCGCATACGGCTCGGTCGCTTCTTCAGTCTTTAGTGTTGCGAAGAAGCTCTCCGAGACCGCGTTATCCCAGCAATTTCCCTTGCGACTCATGCTGGCCACCATGCCGAGTGCGCCGAGAGCCTCTCGGAAATCATCGCTTGCGTACTGACTGCCGCGGTCGGAGTGAAACAGCGTGCCGGTCGGCGGGACTTCGAGATTGCAGGCATTGCGCAGCGCATTGAGCACCAGCTCATCAGGCATACGATCTGAGAGGCTGTACCCGAGCACCTGGCGGGTCTGCAAGGCGATGATCACCGCCAGGTATAACCAGCCTTCGCGAGTGGACACGTAGGTGATATCGCTTGCCCAGGCGTGCACGGTTGTATCGACGCCAAAGCGCCTCTGCAGGACGTTCGGGGCGATGGCGCGGTGATGAGCGCTGTCGGTTGTGCGCGGCACGAAGCGCCCTTTACGCACGCCTCGCAGGCCTTCCTCGCGCATCACTCGCCGGACGCGCTTGGGGTTCACGCACCAGCCCTGAGCGCGCAGCGCGTGGGTAAGGCGCCGGCGACCGTAGCGCCGCCGGCTGTCCTCGTGGACCTGGACAATCGCTTCGCGCAGCGGCGCGTCCGCATCGCTCTGCGGCGCCTTCTCTCGGGCCTGCCACGCGAAGAACCCCGAAGTCGATACCTCGAGCACCCGGCACATGAATCCGATCGGGTAGTGAGCCCGCTGTGAGGCGATGTAGGCGTACTTCACTTGGACTCCTTCGCGAAGTACGCAGCGGCTTTTTTTATAAAATCGCGCTCCATGCGCAGCTGGGTATTCTCGGCTCGCAGCCGTGCAACTTCAGCTTCCAGATCGCTCACAGGGCGGCGCTTGCCGTCTTTGACGAACCCCGCTCCATCACGGGATATGCGGATCCAATTGGCCAGCGTCTTGACCGAAATACCGAGCTTACGGGCGGCCTTTGTGGCCCCCAGGGTCTCCGCCAATGACACTGCCTGCGCCTTGTAATCGGCGGTATATTGACCACGAACCTGACGTTCCATAACGACCTCCAAACGGTTGGTTTAATCCATCCATTGGAGGTCCGTCAACGGGG